>NZ_JZWY01000071.1:0-54225 GCF_000966955.1 Streptomyces sp. NRRL S-495 | reverse complement strand
GCCGGACCGCCCACGGCAGGACCGCCAGCAGCGCCACGCCGCCGACGGTGAGCGGGACGTCCAGCTTGGCCCAGTGGTCCGCGACCGGCGAGGAGGACGGCATCATCCAGGCCCAGCCGAAGACCGTCGAGGCCACCACGGCCGCGCCCCACCCCCACAGCACGGCCAGCGCGCCGAGCGCGACCAGTGGACCGACCACCAGGTGGTAGCCGACCTGGCGCCAGCTCACGGCGGTGCGCAGCGTGGTCACCGCGCCGGCCGAGGTGCCGGCGGGCCGCAGCAGCGGCGGGACGTCCACCCCGCGCAGCGCCCGCAGTCGGGCGCGCTGCGCGGCGGAGAGCAGGCGGATCCCGAGCAGGATCACGCCCACGAGGAACAGCGACACCTTGGGGACGGTGACGGTCAGCCAGACGGGAAGGGAGAGCGGGATTCCGGCGGCGAGGAACCGGGCGTCCCGCCAGGACGCCGCAGGCCACGGGGGCCGGACGGCGCCCCCGATGAGCGCACGGCGCGGCTTCGTGGAGAGCATGGCGGACAGCCTAGAGTGCCGTGATCCACCGTCACCATGAAGGTCGGTGCCGAGAAATGGTGAAGCTGGGTACACCCCCGATTCGGATCGGTGCACTACCGACAACGCTGCTCGGGACGGCCAGTCTTGAGGGCATGACGAGCTACGCATCGCACTCCGCCGATCTGCCGCACGGGCGTCCGACCCTCGGCGCCACCGCCGCGGCCGCCACGGCCGACCCGGCAGAGGGGCGGCTTCCGGTCGGACCCGCCGGCCTGCGGGGCCCGGCCCACCCGGCCGCCGGTCCGTGGTCGGTGCGCAGCGTCCGGGCCGGCCGGTCCCGCGGCCGGGCGGCCCTGGAGGTCTACGAGCACGACGAGTTGGTGGACGTTCTGGTCGCGACCCGCCTCACCGGCGGTCTGCTGCGCGGGGCCCGCTCCTGGGCCGGGGCCGGGGCCGGAGCGGGCGGGCGCCGCCGTTCCCGGCACGGTCTCGCCTGGGGGCGGCTGCCGCGAGGCGGTGCGGTCCCGGTCGTCGGGTTCACCGGCGGACGGCTGCTCCGGCTGCCCGGCCGGCCCGCCCCGGTCGTCCGCGCGGCCGAGGTGGTCACCGTCGGCGGGGAGTTCTGGCTCGCCTGGGGCAAGGGCGTGTTCGACGGTGTGCTGGTCGAGGCGGGCGGTGCCGCCCCCGAGCGGTCACCGCTGGGCCGGGCCCGCGTCGGCGGCGCCGCCGGGGGTGGCCGATGAGCACCGCCGTCCTCGGCTTCACCCCCGCCTTCGCGCCGCGCGGCGCACGGGCCGGCCGTCCCGTGCTCGGCCCGCTCGCCGAGCGGGTGCCCGCGCTCGCCGCTTTCCTGCTGCTGCCCTGGACGGCCCTGCTCGTGGCCGCGGGCGACACCGCGTGGGCCGCCTTCGACCTGTGCGAACTGGCCGCCCTGCTCCGGCTCGACGCCGGGCTGCGCCGCCGCGGCGCGGCCGCCGCCGGACCGGCCGCCGCCGGACCGGCCGCGGTGGTGGCCCTGCTGCTCGCGGGCGACGCCCTGATCGACATCGCCACCGCGCTGCCGGGCCAGGAGACGCTCGCCGCGCTGATCATGGCGGGCTGTGTCGAGCTCCCGCTGGCCGCGCTCTGCCTGGCCCTCGGCCTGGCCCGCACCGGGCGACCGTCAGCCGAGCGGCACCCCCGCCCCCGCCACGGCCGACGGCAGCCGGGTGGGAAGCCTCGTCAGCAGCGCGGCGGTCTCCTCGTCCTTCGGGGTGTAGACGATCATCCGCGGCCCCTGGACCGGACCGAGCCAGAGGCTGGTGTAGTCGAGCCGCAGCAGCCCCACCTCCGGTACCAGGAAGCGCTTCAGGCCGTTGCCCGGCCGCAGGACGTCGTGCCGCTGCCAGGCCGCGTCGAACACCGGAGAGGCCTTGCGCAACCGGCAGAGCAGCGCCCGCCAGGCGGGCTCGGCCCCGTGGTCGCCCATCCCGGACCGGAACCGGGCGACCATGACGTCCCGCTCCTCCTCGTGGTCCACCAGCACCTCACGGAAGCGCGAGGGGGTGAAGGCCAGCCACATCAGATTGCGGTCCTCGGGCGGCAGCGCGGCCAGATCGCCGACGATCCCCGTGTACTGGGCGTTGTGGGCCAGCACGTCGTAGCGGGAGTTGATCACCGCGGCCGGGTAGGGGGCCATCCGGTCCAGCGTCATCCGGACCGCGGGCGTGACGGTCGGGCACTCCCGCACCGGCGCCGGATCCTCCGCGCCGGCCAGGGTGAACAGATGGGCCCGCTCACTGGGGTCGAGCAGCAGGGCGCGCGCCACCGCGTCCAGCACCTGCACGGACACCTGGATCTCTCGCCCCTGCTCCAGCCACGTGTACCAGGTGACCCCGACGGCGGCGATCTGCGCCACCTCCTCACGGCGCAGCCCCGGCGTCCGCCGCCGACCGGTCGGCGGCAACCCCACCTGCTCGGGGGTGATCCGCTCCCGGCGACTGCGCAGGAACGCCGCCAGCTGTTGCCGCCGAGGATCGGCGGGCACTTTCCCGGTGGTTGCCGTGACGGCGGTCAGACTCATTCCACCAGCATGCGGCACAGCTCATCCTGTTGCCAGGTACTTCTTATACCTGGATAAGCACACTCTGGTACCAGGGTGCGGCACAGCGGATCGTATGACCGTGACCCAGCAACTGACCGCCACCAGGCCCCTCGTCCCCACCGCCACCTCAGCCGCTTCACCCGGCAGCACCACCGCCCCGGCCTCCCCCCTCTCCCCTACTCCTTCCTCCCCCTCCTCTCCTTCCCTCGGTACAGCCGGACTGGTCACCGTCCTGCTCGGGGCGTTCCTCCCGATGCTTGACTTCTTCATAGTGAATGTCGCCCTGCCGACCATCGACCACGACCTCGCCGCCGGACCCGCCGTCCTGGAGCTGGTCGCCGCCGGGTACGGCATCGCCTTCGCCGTCCTCCTCGTCCTCGGCGGACGACTCGGCGACCTCTTCGGCCGGCGCCGCCTCTTCGTGGTCGGAGCGGCCGCCTTCGCCGTGACCTCGCTCGCCTGCGGACTCGCCCCCGGAGCATGGAGCCTGGTCGCCGCCCGGGCCGCCCAGGGCGCGTCGGCCGCCCTGCTGATCCCCCAGGTCCTCGGCACCATCACCGCCGCCACCCACGGCGCCCGGCGCGGGCGCGCCCTCTCGGTCTACGGCGCGGTCGGCGGCATCTCGGTGGTCATCGGGCAGGTCCTCGGCGGGATGCTGGTCGCCGCCGACCTCTTCGGCACCGGCTGGCGCTCGGTCTTCCTGCTGAACGTCCCCTTCGCCCTGCTCACCCTTGTCCTCGCCCTGCGCTTCGTCCCGGAGAGCCGCGCCCCGCAGGGCGCCAAGGTCGACGTCGCCGGGACGGTGCTGCTCACCGCCGCCCTGCTCGCCCTGCTGGTGCCGCTGATGGAGGGCCGCGCCGCCGGCTGGCCGCTGTGGTCCTGGCTGCTGCTCGCCCTGTTCCCCGTGTTCGCCACCGCCTTCGCCCTGGTCGAGCGCCGGGCCGAGCGCCTCGGCGGCGCCCCGCTGGTGCCGCCCACCCTGCTGCGCATCCCCGAGATGCGGCGCGGCCTCGGCATCGCCCTCCCCTACTTCGGCGGCTTCGGCGGCTTCATGTTCGTCATCGCGGTCGCGCTCCAGCAGGGCCTGCACCTCGGCCCGGTCGCGGCGGGCTGGGCACTGGTCCCGATGGCCGTCGGCTACTTCACCGCCTCGCTCTCCGGCCCGCGCCTCATGGGCCGCTTCGGCAGCCGGGTCCTGACCGCCGGCGCCGCCGTCCAGGCCCTCGGCCTCGTCACCCTCGCCGTCACCGTGCTCGCCGACTGGAACGGGTTCTCCCCGCTGCGGATGGCCCCCGGCGTCGCGCTCGCCGGCATCGGCCAGGGCCTGATCGGCACCCCGCTGTTCCGCGTCGTCCTCTCCAAGGTCCCCGCCGCACGGGCGGGTGTGGGCAGCGGTGTCCTCGCCACCAGTCAGCAGTCCAGCCTCGCCCTGGGCGTCGCCACCCTCGGCACCCTCTACCTGAGCCTCTCCCCCACGCTGGGCATGGACCGCGCGCTCGCCCTCTGCCTCGGCATCCAGCTCCTGGGGTCCTTCACTGTCCTCTACCTGACGACCCGCCTCCCCCGCTCCATCGGCTGACGGCCGGCCCTGGGTCCTCCTTCCGTCGTGGCCACCCGCTCCGGGTGGCCACGACGGGGCCTAATCCGCCCCGGCAGGACGCAGCTCGCACCGCCCGTCGACACACTCACGCCGCAGCCGCCCCCGCGACACCGTCTCCAGCAGCCCGACCACCCAGCAGGTCGGACACCCACGCAGGGCGACCATCCCGAGCGGCAACAGGAGCAGCGCCACCGGCCCGGCGAACGGCAGCAGCACGAACGCCCCCACCAGCGCGCCGAACCCGACCCCGCCCCGCACCAGATGCCCCGCCACCGTCCGGCTGGCATACCCCGAAGTTCCGCCCTTCACCACTCCCCTCCGACGGTGACCGCCCGGACCGCCGCCCGCGCCCGGTGCAACCGCGACTTCATGGCCGCGGTGCTCAGCCCCAGCGCATCGGCGACCATCCGCCCGCTGAGCCCCTGGACGTCCCGCATGACCAGCACCCGTCGCTGATCCTCCGGCAACGCCGCGATCGCCTCCGCCACCCGCCCGGCCTCCAGCCGCCCCAGCACCTCGTCCTCGGCCGACCGGTACGGCGCCGCCCCGACCACCGGACGCTCCCACAGCGCCGAACGCGCCCGCCGCAGGCACTCGTTCCGCACGATCCGGAACATCCACGAGGCGAGCGCCCCGGTCGCCCGCAGCATCCCGATCTTGCGGTAGAGGATGATCAGCGCCTCCTGTGCCGCGTCCTCGGCGTCCTCCGGCGTGGCGCAGAGCGACCGGGCGAACCGCCGCACATGCGGATGCGCCCCCGAGACCAGCGCGGCGATCGCCTCCACATCACCGTCCTGCGCCGCGGCCACCACCGAACTCCCCGGCCACTCCCGCACCTCAGCCACGCCGCCGCCCCCACTTCCGCAGCACCGTCACGCTGCACGCCCCGACCAGCAGCACACCGACCGCCACAGCCGCCCAGACCATCGTCACAACCTCCTCGTCCGCCCCGGTCCTCACCGAAGCCGTCCATAAGAGGCGCCGACCCCAGGAAAGGATTCACCCCACCACGACCGAGGGTCACTCCGTCGCCGGGTCGCCGACCACGCCACCTCCACCGGCCTGGCCGACCTCACCACCCTCGCCGACCTCACCGCCTTCACCGACCTCGCCGCCTTCGCCGACCTCACCGCCTTCGCCGAGTTCGGTGAAGAGGGTGAGCTGGAGGCCCCCGGGGGCTTCGAGGCGGGAGTTGAGGGAGTTCCAGGGGGTGCGGACGGGTTCGGCGATCACCTCGGCACCGGCGGCGGCGAGTTCGGCGGTGGTGACGGCGGAGTCGTCGACCTGGAAGGCGACCCGGAGATGGCCGGCGACGCGTCGGCCGACCTCGACCTCGTCGATGAAGTCGGCGTGGCCCGGATCGGCGATCTCCAGGGTCGCGCGACCGGCCTCCAGGATGGTGACCCGCCCGTCGGGCGAGGCGAAGGCGGCGCGTTCAGGAAGCCCGAGGACGTCGCGGTAGAAGTGCAGCGCCTGCTCGTAGTCGGCGGCCGTGACCACCAGGCGGAGCTCACGCACGGCGGGGGAGGCTTCGGACGGCTGGGACATCTCGGCTCCTCTGGAGGAAAGCGGAAGGCGCCCCACCGACAACCGCGCTGGGACCGCCTTCATTTCAGGCCCGCGACATCGGCACCGGTGGCGCGCCGCACGGCCCGACATCCGCGGAACCCTAGGACCCGACGGAAAACCCGCTCGCCGCACCGAACCCCTTTGTGTCAGCATGACGATATGAACGACGAACGCACGATCGATCCTGCCGACACCCGCGACCGCGCCGCCCTGACCGCGGCCGTGGCGGCCGGCGCCCGGGCCAAGTGGCTGCTGTTCTGGGGTCATCAGCCGCAGCGGGACGGGTCGTTCGGCCCCGGTGTGCTGAGCCAGTGGTGGCCCGACCACCCATTCGCCGTCGACGGTGTCGAGTACCGGACCGCCGAGCACTGGATGATGGCGGGCAAGGCCCGGATGTTCGACGACAGCAGGACGCTCGCCCTGATCCTGGCCGCACCGAGCGCGGCGGAGGCGAAGAAGCTGGGCCGTCAGGTCCGCGGTTTCGACGACGCCGTCTGGCGCGCGGGGCGCTTCGAACTGGTCGTCACGGGCAACGTCGCCAAGTTCGGCGGCCACGCCGGGCTTCGCGCCTACCTGTTGTCGACCGCCCGGCGGGTCCTGGTGGAGGCCAGCCCGCTCGACCGGATCTGGGGCATCGGCCTCGGCGCGGAGAACGAGCGCGCCGAGCGGCCCGCCGAGTGGCGCGGCGAGAACCTGCTCGGCTTCGCCCTCATGGAGGCCCGCGCCCGGCTCGCCGCGACCGAGCAGTGAGCCGGACCGGCGCCTCAGGCCGGGAGGCGCACGGACAGCAAGCGCGCGCCGGGTCGCTCGCGATCCGTGCGCCCCATGCGCCCCCGGACACCACTCGCAAGACTGTGGACGCACTGCCGTAACTCCAGCGCCGTATTTCAACGCCAGGATGACTGGCCGTCAGGGTCAAGTTGGACAGGTTGCGGTGATCATGCGTACACGGCACACGGAACAGCCCCTCGTCCCGGACGCGGGCATCGGTGCGAGCGAGCAGGACGCTCTCGAACTCAGAGCCCAGTTGGACGAATTACTGCGTGCCAGACAGTACGCGGTGCAACGCGAGCGGCGGCTCGCCGAAGCCGTCCGGTCACTGCCCGACCGGCAGCGGGTGGACGGCGAGTTGCTGCGGCAGCTGACCCAGGCGCGGACGCTGCGCGAAGGGCTGGGTGCACGCTGCCTGGAGCTGAGCGACCGGTTGAAGACCCTGGAGGAGCAGTTGCGGCAGCCGTCGCCACGGGTCGGGGGCGGGGAGCGGTCCGGGACCGGCGCGGGCACCCCGGACGGCATACCGGACGGCGGCCCCACCGACGCTCACCAGGACATTCACCCCACGCCCACCAGCCCCGAACCCTCACCCGGGCCCGCACCCGCACCCGCACCACCCGCACCACCGCGCCACCGCTCCCCCGGTGAGCTCGCCGCCCTCGCCGAGCGCATCACCGGCCTGTACCGGAAGGCCTCCCCGACCGAGGCCGCCGACATCCTCGGCCAGGCCGCCGAGCACCTCACCCCGGAGGACACCGCCGCACTGGCCTCCCGACTCGCCCACCGGGGACCGACCGGCGCCTCCCTCCACCTCGCCCGCAGCGCCGTCCACGGCAGTCCCCATCACGCCGCCGCCACCCTCGCCGAGCTGCGCCGGGCCGGACTGGCCGAGGAGGCCGGGGACCTGTTCAACGCGCTGCGCTCCTGCCCCGCCGCCGACCTGCCGGCCCTGCTCGACGGGTTGGAACGGGCCGGGCAGCACGCCGACGGCGCCACCCTGCTCTGGGAATGGGGCTCCGCCCCGACCGCCGAGCTGGCCGCCCTCGCCACCGTCCTCCACCGGGCGGACCGCGCCGCCGACGCCCGGACCCTGCTGCGTCAGGCCGCCGGCCGTCCCACCGGCGACCTCACCGCCCTGGCCACCACACTCCCCGCGCCGCTGCCCGCGCTGCTGCTGGGCGAGCTGGCGACGCTGCGCCCACCGGCCGAACTGGTCCGGCTCGCCGGCGCGCTGGCCGGTCGGACCGACCTCTACGAGGCGCTGCTCACACCTCTGCTCGCGGACCCCGCTCAGCACCGCACCACCCTCGCCGCACTCCGTACCGCCGGTCTCCCCACCACCCCGGCCAACCGCCCCCGCTCCCGCTGGGGCCGCCGCTGAGCCCGGGCCCACCCGGCCGGCGCCCGACCGGCGTCTGCCCCCCTCGGTCGGCGCCCGCCCCACCCACCCCTCACGAGGCGGGGGCGGACTCCCCCTGCGGAGGAAGGGTGACGGGGGACGGCGTCGGCATCACCCCGGCCGAACGCAGCGCCCCGGCGAGCGCCTCGAACTTGGCGGAGAGGCCCCGGTCGCGCAGCTCGTCGCCGTGCACCTCGGCCAGGGCCTCGATCAACCGGCGCCGGATCTCCGGCAGGTTCCGCTCCCAGCTCGCCACATGCATGGCGATGGCCTCGTCGAGGAAGCGCACGGGAGAGCTGCGGCGGACCCGGTCGAGCGGCGACCGGATCATGGACCGTCGGCCCTGGAGGACGCGCTCGAAGCACCACAGCATCGTGAAGTAGGCCGCGAGCACCTCCGGTCCGTAGGGCTGCTGTCCCCGGCGGAAGGCAACCAGGACGTAGCGGGCCAGCGCCACTTCACCGCTCGTCAGGTCGAGGTGGAGCGTCCGGGCGAGTTCGAAGTCCACCTGCCGGGTCTGTCCCCGGTAGACCGCCCAGGCCCCCGCGACCGAAGCCAGGGCGCCGACACCCGACGCGATCGCCCATGGATCTGCCATCCCAACCTCCCCGTAGCTGGGGCCGGTCCGGCGGCCCGGAGCGGAGATTAGCCGATCATCACAGCGACCGAACCCCGAAGCGGCAACTCCGGAAACAGCACCCACCGACGCGGCTTCCCCCGCAACAGCGCACCCCCCTTCAACGCGGAACCCCCGCCCGCCCCGGGGAAACCGGGGCGAACGGGGGTTCGCACGGAAGACCGCGGGCGCCGGGGCCCGCCGACGTCAGCAGCCGATGAGCCGCGCCGCCAGGTAGGACTTCACCTGGTCGAGCGAGACGCGCTCCTGCGTCATGGTGTCGCGCTCGCGCACGGTCACCGCGTTGTCCTCCAGGGTGTCGAAGTCGACCGTCACGCAGAACGGCGTGCCGATCTCGTCCTGGCGGCGGTAGCGCTTGCCGATGGCACCGGCGTCGTCGAACTCGACGTTCCAGGCGGTGCGCAGGTCGGCGGCCAGGCCGCGGGCCTTCGGCGAGAGGTCGGCGTTGCGCGACAGCGGCAGCACCGCGACCTTGACCGGGGCCAGCCGCGGGTCGAGCCGCATGCCGACGCGCTTCTCCATGACGCCCTTGGCGTTCGGCGCCTCGTCCTCGAAGTAGGCGTCGATCAGGAAGGCCAGCATGGCGCGGTTGAGACCGGCCGCCGGCTCGATGACGAACGGGAAGTACCGCTCGCCGGACTCCTGGTCGAAGTACTTGAGGTCCTGGCCGGAGGCCTCGCTGTGCACCGTCAGGTCGTAGTCGGTGCGGTTGGCGATGCCCTCCAGCTCGGAGAACTCGGTGCCGCCGAAGTTGAAGCGGTACTCGATGTCCACCGTGCGCTTGGCGTAGTGGGAGAGCTTCTCCTTCGGGTGCTCGAACAGGCGCATGTTGTCGGTGCGCAGGCCGAGGCCGACGTACCAGTCCCAGCGCTGCTGGAGCCAGTACTCGTGCCACTGCTCGTCCTCGCCCGGCTTGACGAAGAACTCCATCTCCATCTGCTCGAACTCACGGGTCCGGAAGATGAAGTTGCCGGGGGTGATCTCGTTGCGGAAGCTCTTGCCGACCTGGGCGATGCCGAACGGCGGCTTCTTGCGCGAGGTGGTCTGGACGGCCTTGAAATTGGTGAAGATGCCCTGGGCGGTCTCCGGGCGCAGGTAGGCCAGGCCGCTCGCCTCCTCGGTGACGCCGAGGTGGGTCTTCAGCATGCCCGAGAAGTCCTTGGGCTCGGTGAACTGGCCCTTGACACCGCAGTCCGGGCAGTTGACGTCCTGGAGGCCGTTCGGCGGCGGGAAGCCGTGCTTGGCCTCGTACTTCTCCTCCAGGTGGTCGGCCCGGTGGCGCTTGTGGCAGGAGAGGCACTCGGTCAGCGGGTCGTTGAAGGTCTTGACGTGGCCGGACGCCTCCCAGACCTCACGGGCCAGGATCACCGACGAGTCGAGTCCGACGACGTCCTCACGGGCCTGCACCATCGCGCGCCACCACTGACGCTTGATGTTCTCCTTGAGTTCGACGCCCAGCGGACCGTAGTCCCAGGCGGCACGCGTGCCGCCGTAGATCTCGCTGCAGGGGTAGACGAAGCCACGGCGCTTGCTCAGGCTGACGATCGTCTCGATCTTGTCGGCTGCCACAGTGCTCTCTTCAGTACGTACGGCACGGTCAGGGCACGGCTGGTTGCGCGTACCCGAATACCTCAGGTTACCGGCCATATGGGTACGGGGTTCAAATCGGTATCTCCGGCACCGGCCCACTCACCGTCACCACCCGTTCACCCGTCCGAGTGATTTGACAATCATTTCCATCTAATCTGAGAATGGTTGTCATGATGATCCGACGACGTACTCGCGGCGCCATAGCCCTGACCGCCACCGCCCTCACCGCCGGCCTGACCCTGACGGCCTGCGGCAGCAGCGGCGGCGCCCAGGGCGCGGAAGGCAAGCTGAACGTCGTCGCGTCCTTCTACCCGATGGAGTTCCTCGCCGACCGGATCGGCGGCGAGCACGTGAAGGTCACCGACCTCACCGCCGCCGGCGTCGAGCCGCACGACCTCGAACTCACCGCCAAGCAGGTCGGGGCGGTCAAGAAGGCCGACGCGATCGTCTACCTCAAGGGCCTGCAGCCCACCGTCGACAAGGCGGTCGCCGGCTCCGGCTCCAAGCACAAGATCGACGCCACCGCGGCCGCCCCGCTGGAGGACCACCACCTCGCCGAGGGCCACGCCGAGGGCGACGGGCACGACCACGGCAGCGACGGGCAGAGCGGCGATGGCCACGACGGCCACGACCACGACGGGGCCGCCGGCGATCCGCACATCTGGCTCGACCCGACCCGCTACGCGGCGGTGGCCAGGAGCGTCGGCGACGAGTTCGCCAAGGCCGACCCGGCCCACGCCGAGGACTACCGGAAGAACACCGACGAGCTGGTCGGCCGGCTCACCGCCCTTGACCAGGAGTTCAAGGACGGACTGAAGGACGTCCGGAACCGCACCTTCGTCACCAGCCACGCCGCCTTCGGCTACCTCGCCGGGGCCTACGGCCTCACCCAGGTCGCCATCAACGGCGTCGACCCCGAGTCCGAGCCCACCCCGGCCCGCCTCGCCGACGTCCAGAAGGCCGCCAAGGAGAACGGCGTCACCACGATCTTCTTCGAGACCCTGGTCAGCCCCAAGCTCGCCGACACCGTTGCCAAGGACCTCGGGCTCAGGACCGCCGTCCTCGACCCGCTGGAGGGCGTCAAGGACCCGGCCAAGGACGACTACCTCTCGGTCATGCGGCAGAACCTGGCCAACCTGCGGACCGCCCTCGGCACCGACGCGCCGGCCGCGCCCGCAACCGCCGCACCCACCAGCTGACGGGACCACCGATATGACCTCCCCGGCACCCCTGACCTCCCCGGCACCCCTGGCCTCCCCGGCACCCCTGGCATCCCCGGCGCCCCCGGCCGTCCGCCTCCACGACGCCGTCGCCTCGCGCGGCGGACGGCCGGTGCTGCGCGGCGTCGACCTCACCGTCCGCCCCGGCGAGGTGGTCGCCCTGCTCGGCGCCAACGGCTCCGGCAAGTCCACCACCGTCAAGGCCGTCACCGGGGCCGTCCCGCTGGAGCGCGGCACGCTCGAACTGTTCGGCACCCCGCTCGCCCGGTTCCGCGCCTGGCACCGGATCGGCTACGTGCCGCAGCGCACCACCGCCGCCTCCGGTGTCCCGGCCACCGTCCGGGAGGTCGTCTCCACCGGCCGGCTGCCCCTGCACCGGCTGCTGCCGTTCCGCCGCGCGGACCGCGCCGCCGTGGACCGCGCGCTGGCCGCCGTCGGCATGCTCGACCGGGCCAGGGACGGGGTCGCCGACCTCTCCGGCGGCCAGCAGCAGCGGGTGCTGATCGCCCGCGCCCTGGCCGGCGCCCCCGATCTGCTGATCATGGACGAGCCGATGGCCGGGGTGGACGCCGCCAGCCAGCAGGTGCTCGCCGACACCCTGCGCGCCGAGGTCGCGCGCGGCGCCGCCGTGCTGCTGGTGCTGCACGAACTCGGGCCGCTGGAGCCGTTGATCGACCGGGCCGTGGTGCTGCGCGACGGCTGCGTCGCGCACGACGGCCCACCCGTTCCCAACACCGGTCTGCACGCCCTGCCGGGGCACGACCACGTCCATCCGCACGCCGACCACGGCCACGAACACGACCGACCCCGGGGACTGCTGTCATGACCGAGATGCTCAGCTACGACTTCATGCAGCGGGCGCTGATCGCCGCCGTACTGGTCGGCATCACCGCCCCCGCCGTCGGCATCTACCTGGTGCAGCGGCGCCAGGCACTGATGGGCGACGGCATGGGCCATGTCGCGATGACCGGCGTCGGCCTCGGCTTCATCTTCCAGACCAGCCCGGTCTGGATGGCCGTGGCGGTCTGCGTGCTCGGCGCCGTCACCATGGAACTGGTCCGCGCGCGCGGCAACCAGCGCGGCGACATCGCCCTCGCGATGCTCTTCTACGGCGGCATGGCCTGCGGCAAGCTGCTGGTCTCCAAGTCCGCCCAGGCCGGCGCCGGTTCGCTGGAGAGCTACCTCTGGGGCTCCATCCTGACCGTCTCCCCCGCCGACCTGGCCACCATCGGCGCGCTCGGCGCCGTCGTCGTCGCCGTCACCCTGGGCCTGCGCCGCCAGCTGTTCGCGATCTGCCAGGACGAGGACTTCGCCCGGGTCACCGGCGTCCCGGTGCGCCTGCTCAACCTGCTGCTCGCGGTGATGGCCGCGGTCACCGTCACCGTCGCCATGCGGGTGGTCGGCCTGCTGCTGGTCAGCGCCCTGATGGTGGTTCCGGTCGCGGCCGCCCAGCAGCTCACCCGCTCCTTCGCCGCCACCCAGGCCGGCTCGATCGCGGTCGGCGTGCTCGTCGCGCTGGCCGGTGTCACCGGCTCCTACCAGCTGGACGTGCCCTCCGGCCCGGCCATCGTGCTGCTGGCCATCGTCGTGTTCGCGGTGTTCGGCGCGATCGCCGCCCCCCTCGCCCGCCGCCGCCACCGCGACACCCAGGAGAACGGACCGCAGGTCTGCGACGTCCGACTGCCCGGCCCGGAGCGGGTCGACACGACCACTCCGGCGCCCAGTGCGGGGCTGGCACAATGAGGTGCCAGTCGCCCACACCAGCAGGAGGACCCACGGTGACCACCGCAGGCCCGTCGCCGCGAGCCCGATCGACCCGGCAGCGCGCCGCCGTCTCGGCGGTCCTGGACGAGATCGAGGACTTCCGCAGTGCCCAGGAGCTCCACGACATGCTGAAGCACCGGGGGGACTCGGTCGGTCTGACCACCGTCTACCGGACGCTCCAGTCGCTCGCCGACGCCGGCGAGGTGGACGTCCTGCGCACCGCCGACGGTGAGGCCGTCTACCGCCGGTGCAGCAGCGGGCACCACCACCACCTGGTCTGCCGCCAGTGCGGCGCCACCGTCGAGGTCGAGGGTCCGGCCGTCGAGCGCTGGGCCAACTCGGTCGCCGCCGAGCACGGGTTCAGCGACATCGCGCACACCCTGGAGATCTTCGGCACCTGCGCGGAGTGCGCCGCCAAGGTCTGAGCACCGGAACGCAGAAGGGCCCGCGGGAGTCACCTCCCACGGGCCCTTCTCCACGCTCGGACCCAGCGCCGCACCGAACGCCGCACCGAACGCCGCTCCGGCTCGACCCGGGCACCGCCTCAGCCCCGCACCGCCTCAGCGCTGCGCCGGCACCTCGGTGACCAGCTCGGCCGGCGCCTCGTTCGGGATCGCCCCGCCGAACCGGCGGTCGCGCATCGCGTACTGCTCGCAGGCCCGCCACAGGTCCCGGCGGTCGAAGTCCGGCCAGAGCACGTCCTGGAACACGAACTCGGCGTAGGCCGACTGCCAGAGCAGGAAGTTCGACGTCCGCTGCTCGCCGCTGGGGCGCAGGAACAGGTCCACGTCCGGCATGTCCGGGTGGTACAGGTACTTGGTGAGGGTCTTCTCGTTGACCTTCTTCGGGTCCAGCCGGCCCGCCGCGACATCGGCCGCGATCGCCGCCGCGGCGTCCGCGATCTCGGCCCGGCCGCCGTAGTTGACGCACATGTACAGCGTGACGGCGTCGTTGTCCTTGGTCTGCTCCTCGGCGACCTGGAGCTCCTGGACGACGCTCTTCCACAGCTTCGGCATCCGGCCGGCCCAGCGCACCCGCACGCCCATCGCGTCCATCTCGTCGCGGCGGCGGTGGATGACGTCGCGGTTGAAGTTCATCAGGAACTTCACCTCGTCGGGTGAGCGCTTCCAGTTCTCGGTGGAGAACGCGTACAGCGAGATGTTCTTCACGCCGAGCTCGATCGCGCCCTTGAGCACGTCCAGCACGACGGACTCGCCGATCTTGTGGCCCTCGGTGCGGGGCAGCCCGCGCTCCTTGGCCCAGCGGCCGTTGCCGTCCATGACGATCGCGACATGGCCCGGGACCAGCTCGCCGGGGATCTTCGGGGGCCGGGCGCCGCTGGGGTGCGGGGTCGGGGGGAGGTACTCCCTCTGCTTGCCGCCGCCGAAGAGCCGTCGCGCTGCCATGTGCTCACTTCTCCACGTATCTCATCGAGCGGATACCCCGCTCCAGGTGCCACTGCAGATAGGCCGCGACCAGTCCGCTGCCTTCCCGCCAGTACCTCGGCTCGCAGGCGTCCGCCGTCTGCCAGTCCCCTGACAACAACGCGCCGAGCAGTACCAGTGTCTCAGGGGAGGGTACGGCACATCCGGGCACGCGGCAGTCCGGGCAGAGCACGCCACCGGCCTGGAGCGAGAAGAACCGGTTGGGTCCCTCCATGCCGCATTTGGCGCAGTCGTCGAAGGTCGCGCCGTACCCGTTGACCGCGAGCGAGCGCAGCAGGAAGGCGTCCAGCACCAGGTGCGACTCGTGCACCCCGGCGGCCAGCGTGCGCAGGCCGCCGACCAGCAGCAGGTACTGCTGGACGGCCGGCTGGCCCTCGTTCTCGGCGAACCGTTCCGCCGTCTCCAGCATGGCCGTCCCCGCGGTGTACCGGCCGTAGTCGGTGACGATCGAGCCGCCGTACGGGGCGATCGTCTCCACCTGGGTGCAGAGCGGCAGGCCGCGGCCGATCAGCTCGCTGTTCCGGCTGAAGAACTGCACGTCCACGTGCGAGAACGGCTCCAGGCGCGCGCCGAACTTCGACTTGGTCTTGCGCACCCCGCGCGCCACCGCGCGCACCTTGCCGTGGTGGCGGGTGAGGAGGGTGATGATCCGGTCCGCCTCACCGAGCTTCTGCGCCCGGAGCACCACGCCGTCGTCGCGGAAGAGACTCATGCGCCCGCCTCACCGCCGCGGCGGCCCTGGAACAGTGTGGACATCCCACCATTGTCCCCCAGCGGCGGACAGCCGTGTGCCCGCACCGGGGCCGTGGGGGCTCGCCGAGCGGTGCGGGTCACGGCGGGCCCCGGCCGTGGGGATGCCACCGGCCGGGGGCCGGGGGCGGAAGGGGCCCGGTTGTGGGGGTCGGTGGGGGTCGGGGGGAGGAGGTGCTGAAGGAGAGAGGAGGTGCCGCAGGAGAGGGGACCGAGGGGTCGCCGGGGACGGAGAAAGGACCAGGACCGAGGACCGGAGCGCTAGTACGGCGCCCGGGTCGCCGCCTCCAGCAGCGCCCCGACCCGCGCGTGCGGCAGGTCCAGACAGCGCCCGATCGCGGCCAACGCCTCCCGCTCCTGCGGCCGGTACCGACCGTCGGCCAGGGCGATCGCCGCCCCCTGCAGCAACAGCCGCTCCCGGCCCGGCCGGGCCAGGTGCGGGGCCAGCGGCTCCAGGACCGCGTGCAGTTCCACGGCCAGCCCGCCCGACATGCCGTGCGCGTCGTACAGTTCGCCGCCGAGTCCGGACAGCGCGGCCAGTGCGGCCAGCACCTGCGCCTCGCCGCAGTCCTCGAACCCGGCGTCCCGGACCGCCCCGCAGGCCGCCTCGCGGGCCGCGCGGTGGGCGGTGCCGCCGGCCGCCAGCATCGCCAGCGCGACGGTGTACTGCGCGTCGCGCAGCATCCCGCCCAGGCGCACGCAGGTGGGCTGCTCCAGGCTCTCCACCCCGAACCGGCCGTGGCAGCTGGTGCACTGCACGCTGCCGATCACCGGTCCGAGCGGAAGCACCGGGGTCCCCAGCAGCCGCAGCCACCGCCGGCCGTGTTGCCGGCGGTAGTTGCGGTCCCCGCCGCAGCCCGGGCAGAAGAAGTCACCGAGAACATCAGTCCGCCACCGCGGGCGAACACCCCACATCCCTGTCACGGCGCCACTCCCCAGACATGGCAGGCGGCCTGCACAACAATGGGCAGGTCACGCGACCGGCCACCGGGCCGTCCCACCGACCCGGCTTACCGGTGGGACGATGTTGCCACGGTTGCCGACACGTGTCAGTACCTCGAACGGCCCGATCCGACAAAAAATGTGGCGCAGGACACAGGCGGAGCGCCCCCGGCCGGACGACCGCCCCGCGACGTCCGGGAACGCCGCCGGGCCGCCCCGCAGGGGACGGCCCGACAACTTTTACCCGTACGAACTAACCGCGCTGCGCCCGGTTGACAGCGCTGATCATCGCCTTCAGCGAGGCCAGCACGGTGTTGCTGTCGATCCCGACGCCCCACAGCACCCGGCCGTCCACCGCGCACTCCACGTAGGCGGCGGCCTGGGCGTCGCCGCCCTCGCTCAGCGCGTGCTCCGCGTAGTCCAGCACCCGGACGTCCACGCCGATCTGCGCCAGCGCGTCCGCGAAGGCCGAGACCGGGCCGTTGCCGGTACCGGCCAGGCTGACCGTCGCCCCGTCCACCACCGCGTGGGCGGTCAGCGCGTCCCGGCCGTCCTCGGTGGTCAGGGTGCGCGAACCGGTCAGCGAGATCCGGCCCCACGGGTTGCCCGTGGTCGGCAGGTACTCGTCCTCGAAGACCCGCCAGATCTCGGCCGGGGTGACCTCGCCGCCCTCGGCGTCGGTCTTGGCCTGGATGATCCGGGAGAACTCGATCTGCATCCGGCGCGGCAGGTCCAGCTTGTGGTCGTTCTTCAGGACGTACGCCACACCGCCCTTGCCGGACTGGCTGTTGACCCGGATGACCGCCTCGTAGGTGCGGCCGACGTCCTTCGGGTCGATCGGCAGGTACGGCACGCCCCAGGTGTGCTGCTCGACCGGCACGCCCGCGGCGGCGGCGTCCGCCTCCAGGGCGTCGAAGCCCTTCTTGATGGCGTCCTGGTGGGAGCCGGAGAAGGAGGTGTACACCAGGTCGCCGGCGTACGGGTGGCGCGGGTGCACCTCCATCTGGTTGCAGTACTCGGCGGTGCGGCGGACCTCGTCGATGTCGGAGAAGTCGATCTGCGGGTCGATGCCCTGCGAGAACAGGTTCATGCCCAGGGTCACCAGGTCGACGTTGCCGGTCCGCTCGCCCTGCCCGAACAGACAGCCCTCGATCCGGTCGGCGCCGGCCATGTAGGCCAGTTCGGCGGAGGCCACCGCGGTGCCCCGGTCGTTGTGCGGGTGCACCGACAGGCAGACGAACTCGCGGCGCGACAGGTGGCGCGACATCCACTCGAACTGGTCGGCCTGGACGTTCGGGGTGGCCCGCTCGATGGTGGCCGGCAGGTTCAGGATGATCTCGCGGCCCTCGCCCGGCTGCCAGACGTCCATCACCGCCTCGCAGACCTCCAGCGCGAAGTCCAGCTCGGTGTCGACGAAGATCTCCGGCGAGTACTGGTAGCCGAAGGCGGTGTCGTCGCCCAGCAGCTTCTCCGCGTACTCCATCACCAGCCGGGTGCCGTCGACGGCGATCGCCTTCGTGGCCGCCCGGTCGTTGCGGAACACCACCCGGCGGAACAGCGGCGCGGTCGCGTTGTACAGGTGCACGGTCGCCCGCGGCGCCCCGACCAGCGACTCGACGGTCTTCTCGATCAGCTCCTCGCGCGCCTGGGTCAGCACCGAGATGGTGACGTCCTCCGGGATCGCCCCCTCCTCGATCAGCGAGCGCACGAAGGCGTGGTCGGTGGCCCCGGACGACGGGAAGCCGACCTCGATCTCCTTGTAGCCCATCGCCACCAGCAGGTCGAACATCTTGCGCTTGCGGGCCGGGGACATCGGGTCGATCAGCGCCTGGTTGCCGTCCCGCAGGTCGGTGGACAGCCAGCGCGGCGCCTTGGTGATCACCTGGTTCGGCCAGGTGCGGTCCGGCAGGTCGACGGCGCCGAACGGCAGGTAGCGGCCGTGCCGCATCCCGGACGGCTGCTGGCGTACCGAGGCGGCGGTGATCGGGGTCGGACGGTCGACGAAGGCGCGAGCGGCAGGGATGGGCGCGGCGGAACTCTGCTCGGTCATGGAGGTGAGTCTCGGCTTCCTGTGATGCGTGGTGCGGGCGGGTCGGGGTGAGGTGTCACCCGACTCGGCCGGCCTGCTGCCGCTCACGACCCGCTCTCGGATCGCCCGAAATCAGCGCGCAGCACAGTCCCCGCGGCGAGGGAAGCCGGCCCCTGATGGACTACAGGCCCTCGACGCGGCAGCTAAGAAGAAGCAGCCCGATGCGCATGATGCGAACCAGCCTAACCCAGCGCCGCACGACCCCGAAGCGGCCCGGGCGGTCTTCCCACCCCTTGAGACGGCTCCCCCGGCGGCGCGCGGCCCGGCCCGAGCGGCGCGCAATCCTGTCCGCGCCGGTGACAACACGTCATCAATGCCTCACCCTGGGCCACATGACAGCCGAACCGACGCTCTGCGCGATCGTTCCGCCGTACGTCCTGGACCGCCTCGCCGAGGACGGTCACGAGCCCGCCGCCCGCTCCCTCGCCCTCGACGCCGCGCACCGGGCCGCGCGGCTCACCGCCGCCCTGCCGGACCGGGCCGCCGCCGCCGACCGGCTGGAGCGGGTGATCTCCGACGCCGCGCACCGCGAGCGCCTGCCCGGCCGCACCGTCCGCCGGGAGGGCGAGGGCGCCGTCCCGGACCAGTCCGTCAACCACGCCTACGACGGCCTCGGCGCGACCTGGACCCTGTTCTCCACCGTCTACGGCCGGCGCTCCATCGACGACCGGGGGCTGCGCCTGGACGCCACCGTCCACTACGGCCAGGACTACGACAACGCCTTCTGGGACGGCCGGCGGATGGTCTTCGGCGACGGCGACGGCGAGGTGTTCGGCGACTTCACCGCCTGCATCGACGTCATCGGCCACGAGCTCGCCCACGGCGTCACCCAGTTCACCGCGGGCCTGGAGTACCGGGACCAGCCGGGCGCGCTCAACGAGTCGGTCTCCGACGTCTTCGGCTCCCTGGTCAAGCAGTACGCGCTGCTCCAGGACGCCGCCGACGCGGACTGGCTGATCGGCGCCGGACTGCTCGCCCCCGGGGTGCAGGGCGTGGCGCTGCGCTCGATGAAGGAGCCCGGCACCGCGTACGACGACCCCCGGCTCGGCAAGGACCCCCAGCCCGCGCACATGCGCGACTATGTGCGCACCGGCCAGGACAACGGCGGCGTGCACATCAACTCGGGCATCCCCAACCACGCGTTCTACCTGCTCGCCACCGCGCTCGGCGGCCGGTCCTGGGAGCGCGCGGGCCAGATCTGGTACGACGCGCTGACCGGTCGGCGGCTGCCCGCCGACGCCGACTTCACGGCCTTCGCCCGGGCCACCGTGGCGGCCGCGAAGGCCCGCTACCCGGAGCCGGAGGTCGCGGACACGGTGACCGCGTCCTGGGCGAAGGTCGGCATCAGCCCGACCTGAGTGGCGATTGGGTCAAGGTCCGGAAAAACACCGGCAAACGCCATCCCTGGGTAGCACCATGGACACCATGCGTATCCAGGTGACCCGGACCGGCGGCCTCGCGGGACACGTCCGCCGCGCTGAGCTCGACACCACCGAGCGGGTGGACGCCCCGCACGTGCACGCGCTCGCCCGCGAGGCCGTCGCGGGCGGGTTGCGCGCGCCCTCCTACGGGGTGCCGGACGGCTACCACTACGCGATCACCGTCGACGGGCGCACGGTGCACTGCGCGGACCCCAAGCTCACCGAGTCCCAGCGGGAGCTGGTCTCGCTGGTCCTGCGCGAGGGTGCCTGACCGGCCCCTCCCAGCTGCCACGGCCGGGCGTCACAGCCGGGCGTCACAACCAGCCGTCGAGCGAGGCCAGGAAGCCCGGGAGGTCGTCCCGGTGGATGGTGTGCCCGGCGCCGGGCACCGTACGGACCTCGTAGCCCAGGCCGCGCAGCGTCGCGGCGTCCTCGGGCCCGATCAGCCAGCTGTTGTCGGCCAGCTGCACCAGGGACGGCACCACCGGGGCGCCGGGCAGCGCGGCCCGGTCCGCGAGGGCGGAGAGGGCGAGCGCGGTGTCCGGGTCCCAGGCGGCGAGGGTGGCCAGCTCGACCTCGACGTCCGCCGCGGCCCAGCGCGGGCTGAGCACGCCGATCTGCTCCCGGGTGGCCGCCTTGAACTGGGTGAACACGGCCGGGTCGAAGAGGCCGGGCCGGGCGAACCGCCAGGCCGGGTCGGAGTAGACGGCCCGGGCCGGCCGGAGCCGGTCCACCGCGTGCAGCAGGGTCAGGGCGCCGAGGGAGTGGCCGATCGCGAGGTCCGCGCCCGCCGGCAGGGTGTCCACCAGGTCCTGGGCGTAGTGCTCGGGCCCGTAGCGGTCCACCGGGGCGGCGCCCTCCCCGCGCGGGCTGGCGCCGTGGCCGCGCAGGTCGACCGCGATCACCCGGTAGCCGCGCCCGGCCAGCGCCGGGCCGACCGACCGCCAGCTGCGGTGGTCGGACATGATCCCGTGGACCAGCAGGGCCACCCGGTCGCCGGTGCCCCACTCACGCGTGTTCAGCTTCATCCCCGCCCCCTCGCCGCCCCGCCCCCGCCGTCGGCCGGAGCCCTCCGTCGATCGGAGCCTTCCGTCGGTCGGAGCCCGCCGCCGATCAGAACCCGAGCTTGCGCAGCTGCTTCGGGTCCCGCTGCCAGTCCTTGGCCACCTTGACGTGCAGGTCCAGGTAGACCGGGGTGCCGAGCAGCGCCTCGATGTGCTTGCGGGCGGTGGTGCCGACGTGCTTGAGCCGGGCGCCCTTGGCGCCGATGACGATCGCCTTCTGGCTCTGCCGCTCGATGTACACATTGGCGTGGATGTCGAGCAGCGGCCGGTCGGCCGGGCGGCCCTCGCGCGGCAGCATCTCCTCGACCACGACGGCCAGCGAGTGCGGCAGCTCGTCGCGGACGCCCTCCAGGGCGGCCTCGCGGATCAGCTCGGCCACCATGATCTGCTCGGGCTCGTCGGTGAGGTCGCCGTCCGGGTAGAGCGGCATGCCCTCCGGGAGCAGCTTGGTGATCAGCTCGGCGACCAGGTCCACCTGCTTCTCGCCGACCGCCGAGACCGGGATGATCTCGGCCCACTCGATGCCCAGCTCGGCGCCGAGCTGGTGGACGGCGATCAGCTGCTCGGCGAGCCGCTTGGAGTCGACCAGGTCGGTCTTGGTGACGATGGCGACCTTGGGGGTCTTCTTGATCTCGGCGAGTTCCTTGACGATGAACTTGTCGCCGGGGCCGAGCTTCTGGTCGGCGGGCAGGCAGAAGCCGATCACGTCGACCTCGGCCCAGGTGCTGCGGACCAGGTCGTTGAGGCGCTCGCCGAGCAGGGTGCGCGGCTTGTGCAGGCCGGGGGTGTCGACCAGCACAAGCTGGGCGTCCGGGCGGTGCACGATGCCGCGGACGGTGTGCCGGGTGGTCTGCGGGCGGTCGGAGGTGATCGCGACCTTCGTCCCCACCAGAGCGTTGGTCAGGGTCGACTTGCCCGCGTTGGGCCGGCCGACGAAACACGCGAAGCCGGAGCGGTACGAGGAGGAAGGGGCACTCATGGACCCCATTCTCCCTGATCACCCGCGAGGGGACCGCCACCGGCGTCCGGGCCGGTCATTTCTTCCCGCCGAACAGCGAGCCCAGCCCCCAGCCGAGGACGATCAGCAGGAAGGAGACCGAGCCCCAGAGCCAGAACGGCGAGCCGGTCTCCTGCCACTTGCCCATGCCCATCACGCCCAGCAGCAGTCCCGCGAAGAACGCGTACGGCCCCATCGCCCAGCCCCCTCACCGTGCGGATTCCCCGCCCGTCCCCGGTGAGATTATCCGCCCGGTCCTGGGGTGCCCGAACGCACGGGTGCCCGGGGCGCGAACCCCGGGCACCGGCCGCGCCGCGAGCGCTCAGCGGGCCTCGACCGAGACCCGCAGCACCCCGTCCGGCCCGGCCAGCAGCAGCGGGGTGCCCGCGCCGCCGAGGTCCCGCACCGCCGCCAGATCGGCCTCGGCGGGCTGCTCCGCCTCGGACACCACGGCCGCCGCCTCCAGCGACTTCGCACCGCTGGCCACCGCCATCGCCACCGCCGTCTGCACCGCGCTCAGCCGCAGCGACTCCAGCGCGACCGTCCCGGCCACGTACGTCCGGCCGGTCTCGTCACGCACCGCGGCCCCCTCCGGGACGCCGTTGCGGGCGCGGGCGGAGCGGGCCAGGGTGATGATCTTCTTGTCTTCGGGGTCCAGCTCGACGATGTCACTCATGCCCAGGAGCATAGGCCCCGCCGACCGGGGCCCTCAGTGGCCGACCGGGTTGGGCGGACCGGGCCGGATCACCTTCACGAAGGTCTTGGGACCGTTGGGCATCGGCACCTCGTCCGCCGCCCGCTTGCGCCAGTACGGGTTGTCGTGCGGCAGGTGGCTGCTGACCCGTCCGTACATCCCGAAGGTGGTGATCACCACGCCGAAGGCGAAGGCGAAGACCACGTTGCGGATCCCGAAGTTCAGGATGTTGGCGTCCGAGCGGCCGAGCACGGTCAGCCCGTAGAACCCGGACAGCACGAACAGCACGCCGACCGCCATGTTCACATTGGCGGCGACATTGCCGCCGATGACCGCGGCGACCACCAGCACCCCGCCCATCACGATGGACAGGACGCTCAGCGCGCCGTTGGTGGACATACCGGCGATCTCGTTGCCCTCGGTGGACAGGAATCCCGGGTGGTCGGCCAGCCCCAGGCAGCCGAACACGATCAGGAACACCCCGCCGAGCCCCGCCCCGATCCGCCACACCAGCACCAGTCTGTGGTCGACGGGCAATTCGTCCTGCAGCTTCATGGCGACCTCCGACTCGGTCGTAGCGCCTGGCTGTTGGTTGTCGGGCCCGGGCCCGCCTAGCTGTAGGGATGGCTCCCCTGCATGTGCGGCACCTCGTGCATGTACAGCGAACCGCACTGCTGACAGCACCGGAGCCCGGTCCCCCACTCCTGCTCCGGCCGGGTCTCCGCCTCGACGGGCATGGTCCGGCCGCACAGCGCCACGGCCGGATCCCCCTCCCGCACGACGTGCCAGACCTTCACCCCGCCCGCCGCCCCCTGCGGGCCGTACTCCGCGCGAAGTTGGTGACTCATGCCCCCATCGTCGCCCCGGACGTACCCGAACGCTACTCGTCGGCCCCGGGGGCCGGATCCTCCGCCGCCCGCACCGGGGCGGCGACGACGGAGCCGATGCGGTTGCGGCGGCCGGCGGAGCTCTCGGCGGTCAGGCGGATGGCGGTCAGGCCGCCCGGGACCTCCTCGGGGAGCGGGATCGCGCAGGAGGAGCCGGGGATCGGCACCCGGCCCAGGTGCTTGGCCAGCAGGCCGCCCACCGTCTCGACGTCCTCGTCCTCCAGCTCGATCCCGAACAGCTCGCCCAGGTCCTCGACCAACAGCCGGGCGGTGATCCGGTAGGAGCCGTCCCCGAGGTCCTCCACCGGGGCGATCTCCCGGTCGTACTCGTCGGTGATCTCACCGACGATCTCCTCCAGGATGTCCTCGATGGTGACCAGGCCGGCCGTGCCGCCGTACTCGTCGATCACGATCGCCACGTGCGAGCGCATCTGCTGCATCTCGCGCAGCAGGTCGGTGGCGGGCTTGGAGTCCGGGACGAACACCGCCGGGCGCATCACGGCGCCGACCTCGTCCGACTCGGAGTCCCGGTTGATGTGGGTGCGGCGCACCAGGTCCTTGAGGTAGACGATGCCGACCACGTCGTCCTCGTTGTCGCCGACCACCGGGATCCGCGAGAAGCCCGAGCGCAGCGCCAGGGTCAGCGCCTGGCGGACGGTCTTGTGCCGCTCGATCATCACCAGGTCGGTGCGCGGCACCATCACCTCGCGGACGATGGTGTCGCCCAGCTCGAAGACGGAGTGCACCATCCGGCGCTCCTCGTCCTCGATGACGTCGTTCTTCTCGGCCAGGTCGACCAGGGCCCGCAGCTCCGCCTCGGAGGCGAACGGGCCCTCGCGGTAGCCCTTGCCGGGCGTGAGGGCGTTGCCGAGCAGGATCAGCAGCCTCGGGATCGGGCCGAGGATCCGGGCCAGCGGCAGCAGCACGAAGGAGGCCGCGGTGGCGGTGGTGAGGGGGTGCTGGCGGCCGATCGTGCGCGGGGAGACCCCCACCGCCACGAAGGACACCAGCACCATCACGCCGAACGCCAGCAGCACGGCCTGCCAGGTCGTGTCGATGTTGCGCACGCACACCACGGTGACCAGCACCGCCGCCGCCATCTCGCTGGCCACCCGGATCAGGGTGGCCAGGTTGAGGTAGCGGATCGGGTCGGAGGCCAGCGCCAGCAGCCGGGCCGAGCCCCTGCGCCCGGACCGGACCGCTTCCTCGGCCCGGAACCGGGACACCCGGGAGATGCCCGCCTCGGCGCACGCGGCCAGCCAGCCGAGCACGACCAGCGCGACCGCGCCGAGGATGAAACTCGTACTTTCACCACTCACAGGGGTTCGGGCTCCGCGCTCAGTGGGTGGTGGGGGCCGGGGAGATGCCGCCGAGGCCCCGCTCGGCCCGCCAGCCGTCGAGGATCGCCTTCTGGAGGCCGAACATCTCCTCCTCCTCGTCCGGCTCCTCGTGGTCGTAGCCGAGCACGTGCAGCACACCGTGCACGGTGAGCAGCTGCAGCTCCTCGTCCATCGAGTGCTTGGACGGGGCCGCCTTGCCCTGCTGCTCGGCGACCTCGGGGCAGAGCACGATGTCGCCGAGCAGCCCCTGCGGCAGCTCCTCGCCCTCCTTGCCGGGGCGCAGCTCGTCCATGGGGAAGGACATCACGTCCGTGGGGCCCGGGAGGTCCATCCACTGGATGTGCAGCTCCTCCATCGCCGCCCCGTCCACGAGGATCACGGACAGTTCGGACTGCGGGTGGATCCGCATCTTGTCCAGGGCGTAGCGGGCGACGGCGAGGACGGACTCCTCGTCGACGTCCCAGCCGGACTCATTGGCGATGTCGATCGACATGACGGGCTGGTTACTCAGCTTTCGGTGCGATGGGACTGTCGGGGTGCGCGTGAGCCGCGCCGCTGGGCGGGCTTGACCGGGGGGCGGCGCTCCTCGGTCTCCTGGGCCTCCTGGCGGGCGTCCCAGCGCTCGTACGCGTCCACGATCCGGCCGACCAGCTTGTGGCGGACCACATCGGTGCTGGTGAGGACGGAGAAGTGGATGTCGGGCACGTCGACCAGGATCTCCTGGACGACCTTGAGGCCGCTGCGGGTGCCGCCCGGGAGGTCGATCTGGCTGGTGTCGCCGGTGACGACCACCCGGGAGTTGAACCCGAGGCGGGTGAGGAACATCTTCATCTGCTCGGGCGAGGTGTTCTGGGCCTCGTCGAGGATGATGAAGGCGTCGTTGAGGGTGCGGCCGCGCATGTAGGCGAGCGGCGCGACCTCGATGGTCCCGGCGGCCATCAGCCGCGGGATGGAGTCGGGGTCCATCATGTCGTGCAGCGCGTCGTACAGCGGCCGCAGGTACGGGTCGATCTTCTCGTAGAGGGTGCCGGGCAGGAAGCCGAGCCGCTCGCCCGCCTCGACGGCCGGACGGGTCAGGATGATCCGGTTGACCTCCTTGGCCTGGAGGGCCTGGACGGCCTTGGCCATCGCGAGGTAGGTCTTGCCGGTGCCGGCCGGGCCGAGGCCGAAGACGATCGTGTGCTTGTCGATGGCGTCGACGTAGCGCTGCTGGTTGAGGGTCTTCGGACGGATGGTCCGGCCCCGGTTGGACAGGATGTTCGCGGTGAACACCTTCGACGGCGCCGGGCTGTCCGGGTCGTCGACGGCACTGCGGATCATGGCGATGGAACGCTCCACGGAGTCCTCCGTGAGGGGTTGGCCGGTGCGCAGCACCAGCATCATCTCGCTGAACAGCTGCTTGACGAGGGCGACCTCGGCGCGCTCGCCGGTCGCGGTCACCTCGTTGCCCCGGACGTGGATGTCGGCGGCGGGGAAGCCCTGCTCGATCACTCGCAGCAGCGAGTCGGCGGCGCCGAGCAGGGTGACCATCGGATGCTTCTCGGGGATGACGATCCGGGCGCTGACGCGGCCGTCCTCGGCCGGTTCGTGGCGCGGCTGTCCGTTGGAACGGGTCTGCGATGTGTCACTCATAGGTCGGCGCTGGGGCCTGCCTCATCCCATCCGTGTCTCGTGTGCCGCTCGGTCCTTCCGGGGCACCAGGGTACGCCGCGCACGTGATCGCTGCGGCGGGCGGCGGGGCCGCACCCGACGATGCTGCGGCAGAACGCCGGGCGGCGCGAGCGGTTTTCCACGCTGTTCACCGCGGCCCTGACGGGTGGGCGCCTCACTTGTGCCGGGGCGGTACTGGTACCCGGGCGAGGTCCTCGGCAAGCACGATCGGGCCGTCGAAATGCTTGCGGGCGTCGGCGAGGTGCTGGCCGAGGTCGGGGTAGCGCTGCGAGAAGTGGGTCAGCACCAGGGTGCGGACGCCCGCCTCGGCGGCGACCTTGGCGGCCTGGCCGGCGGTGAGGTGGCCGTGGTCCTCGGCGAGCCCGGCGTCGGCGTCGGAGAAGGTGGCCTCGACGACCAGCAGGTCGGCGCGCTCGGCGAGCTCGTACACGCCCTCGCAGAGCCGGGTGTCCATGACGAAGGCGAACCGCTGCCCGGGCCGGGGCTCGCTGACCTCCTCCAGGGTGACCCGCCGGCCGTCCACCTCGATCGCGCCCTGGTGCTGGAGCCGGCCGGTGTCGGGGCCGGCGATGCCCAGGGCGGCCAGCCGTTCGGGCACCAGCCGGCGGCCGTCCGGCTCGCTCAGCCGGTAGCCGAAGGACTCGACCGGGTGCGAGAGCCGGACCGCCTCCAGCGCGAAGCGGGCGCCGGGCGCGGGCAGCGGGCCCGGCTCCTCGATCGGGCGGGGCCGCAGCACGGCCGTCTCGTGGAAGGCGGTGGCGTGCCGCAGCCGCTCGAAGTACACCTCGCCGGAGGCCGGGAAGTAGACGTCCACCGGGTGCGGGACCCGGTCCAGGTTGATCCGCTGGATCACCCCGGCCAGGCCCAGGCTGTGGTCGCCGTGGAAGTGCGTGACGGCGATCCGGGTGAGCTGGGTGGCCGAGACCCCGGCGCGCAGCATCTGCCGCTGGGTCCCCTCGCCGGGGTCGAACAGCAGGCCCTCGCCGTCCCAGCGCAGCAGGTAGCCGTTGTGGTTGCGGTGCCGGGTCGGGACCTGGCTGGCGGTCCCGAGGACGACGAGTTCGCGCTGGGACACCCCTCAGACCATGCGCTCGGTCATCGACGTGCCGCCGAGCACGTGGACGTGCGCGTGGAAGACGGTCTGGCCCGCGCCGGCGCCGGTGTTGAAGATCAGCCGGTAGTCCTCGACGCCCTCGTCCGCGGCGACCCGGCCCGCCTCGGCGAGCAGTTCGCCGGCGACCTCGGGCTCCGCCTCGGCCAGCGCGGCCGCGTTCGGGTAGTGGGCGTGCGGGACCACCAGGACGTGCACCGGGGCCTTCGGGGCGATGTCGCGGAAGGCGAGGGTCCGGTCGGTCTTGCGGACCACGGTGGCCGGGATCTCGCCCGCCACGATCTTGCAGAACAGGCAGTCGGGCTGCGGCTCGCCGGCCATCGGGATCTCCTCGCGGGATGCTGGTGCTGGTCTGGTGGGAGCGTACGGCGGCATGCTAGCCGAGCCCCGCCGCCGCCCGCCGGTACTCACCCGGGTGCTGCCGCCGCAGCACGCGCACAGCGACGGCGTCCCCGGAGCGGGAGGCCGGACCCGGGGCCCGGCCTCCCACCGCCGTCGGACCGCCGTCGGACCGCCGCTAACGCTCCCAGGGCAGCGCCGGCGGGGTCTTGGCCGGCCGCTCCGCGAGCGCCGCCAGGGCGATCCGCACCCCCTCGGCGAGCTGCGGGTCCTCCCCCGCCGCCCAGGCGTGCGGCGGGAACGGCACCTCCACGTCCGGGTCCACCCCGTGGTTCTCCAGGCCCCAGCCGAGCCGCTCCGACCAGAACGCGTACTTCGGCTGGGTCACCAGGGTCCCGTCCACCAGCGAGTAGCGGCTGTCGATGCCGATCACCCCGCCCCAGGTGCGGGTGCCGACCACCGGGCCGATCCCCAGCGCCTGGATCGCCGCGTTGACGATGTCGCCGTCCGAGCCCGAGTACTCGTCCGCCAGCGCGACGACCGGACCGCGCGGCGCGTCCTCCGGGTACGGCGCGGGATTGGCGACGTCCCTGCCCACGCCCCAGCCGATGATCCGCCGCGCCAGCTTCTCGACCACCAGCTGCGAGGTGTGCCCGCCCCGGTTGCCCCGGATGTCGACGACCACGCCCTCCCTGGCCATCTCCGCCCGCAGGTCGCGGTGGATCTGCGCCCAGCCGGTGGTCTGCATGTCGGGGATGTGCAGATAGCCGAGCCTGCCGTCGGACAGCTCCCGGACGGCGGCCCGCCGCCCGGCCACCCAGTCGTGGTAGCGCAGCGCCTCGTCGTCGGCGAGCGGGACGACCACCGGGTGCCGCTGGTCGGTGCCGTCCTTGCCGGCCACCGTCAGCTCGACCGGCTGCCCGGCGGTGCCGGCCAGCAGCGGCGCCGGGCCGGTCACCGGGTCCACCGGGCGGCCGTTGACCGCCAGCACCGCGTCCCCGGGGCGGACGGCCGCGCCCGGGGCGGCCAGCGGCGAGTGCGCCCGGGGGTCGGAGGACTCCCCCGGCAGGATCCGCGCGACCCGCCACACCTCGCCGTCCCTGACCAGGTCCGCGCCCAGCAGGCCCTGCCGGCGGGCCGGTTCGGTGTGCACCCCGTGCGCCACCACGTACGCGTGCGAGGTGCCCAGCTCGCCGTGCACCTCCCAGAGCAGGTCCACCAGGTCGTCGTGCGAACCGAGCCGCTCCACCAGCGGCCGGTAGCGGGCCAGCACCCCGGCCCAGTCCACCCCGTCGAGGTCGGGACGCCAGAAGTTGTCCCGCATCAGCCGGCCGTTCTCGTCGTACATCTGCCGCCACTCGGCCGCCGGGTCGACCGTGACCCGCAGCCGGTCCAGGTCGACGTCGATCTCGTCGTCCTCGCCGGACGCCTTGTGGTCGGCGGGCACGATCCGCAGCTCGCCCTCGTCCAGCACGGCGAGCCGGGTACCGTCCCCACTCACCGCGAACGCGTCCAGGCCGTCCACCAGCTGCTCCGCCCGGCGCTTGCGGAAGTCGAAGCGCTCCAGGGTGGGCCGCGGGCGCTCGTCCTCCAGCGAGGCGGCCTCGTCGCCCAGCTCGCCGACCAGCGGGAGCCTGGTCCACAGCACGCCGTCCTTGGCGGCCCGCAGGACGCCGAACCGGCCGCCCTCCACCGGGAACGGCACGATCCGGTCGGCGATGCCGTCCAGGTCGACCCGGGTCGCCGGCGGCGCGTCGGCCGCGCCCTCCTCGCCGTCCGCCCGGCGGCCCTTCGGCTCCTCGTCCTCCCCGCCGGCCGGCCGACCGGCCCGGCGCGGCCCGAACGGCGACGGCGTGTCGGCGGCCAGCGTGATCAGGTACGGGCGGCAGCCGTTGGGGAACGACAGGTCGAAGACGTGCGAGTCGTACACCGGGTCGAAGCTGCGCACCGAGAGGAACGCCAGGTGCCGGCCGTCGGCGGTGAACGCCGGGGAGGTGTCGACGAAGCGCTGCGGGGTCGCCTCGGAGACCGTCCGGGTGGCCAGGTTGGCCAGCACGATCTGGCGCAGCGACCACGCCCCGAGGGTCGGCTGCGACCAGGCCAGCCAGGCCGAGTCCGGGCTGAACGCCAGCCCGCTGACCTCGCCGTCGGTGCTGTGCGCCAGCTCGTGCACGGCGCCGTCGGCCAGACCGACCAGCAGCACCCGGCCGTCGTGCGCGCCGACCGCCAGCTGCTTGCCGTCCGGGGAGACCAGCAGCGAGCGGACCCGGCCCAGCTGCCCGGCGGCCAGTCGGCGGCGCTCGGTGCCGAGCACCGCGGGCGCGTACTCGATCGCGTCCTCGCCCTCGGCGTCGGTCACCCAGACCACGCCCTGGGCGGCGTCCTCGCCGGCCGGGCCCGGCACCACCCGGGCCAGCCGGCCGCGCACGCCCGGCGTCTCGTCCAGCACCCGGGCCGGGCCCTCCCGGTGGGTCAGCCAGTGCACGGAGCCGCGCACCACCACGGCCCCGGCCCGCCCGGTGCGGTCCGGGGCGACGCCCTCCAGCCAGTGCGCGGCGGACACCGGGCGGGGGCGGCGGCCGGTGCGCGGACCGGCCGGACGGACGTCCAGGCGGCGCGGCTCGGCGCCGTCCAGGTCCGCCAGCAGCCACAGGTCGCCGGCGCTGTGCCAGACCACCCGGCTCCCGTCGGTGGTGGCGGTGCGGGCGTAGAAGCCCTCCGGCGAGATGCCGTGCCGGCGCAGGTCGGAGCCGTCCGGGAGGCTGGAGTACAGCGCGCCGACGCCCTCGTGGTCGGAGAGGAAGGCGATCCGCCCGCCCACCCACAGCGGCGACTCGATGTGCCCGGCCAGCTCCTCGTGGACGCGCTCGAAGCGGTCGACGCCGATCCACAGCCGGCCGGTCCGCCCGCCCCGGTAGCGCTTCCACCAGGCCGGCTCGGTGGCGTAGGCGGAGACCAGCAGCACCCGGTCGCCGCCGGGCTCGAACGCCAGCCCGCCGACCGGGCCGTACGGCAGCCGGGCCGCCTCGCCGCCGTCCAGCGGCACCGCCCGCGCCCAGGTGCGGCGCAGCGAGGCCTGCCCGGCGGCGGTGGTGGCGATCGGCCGGCCGTCGGCCGTCCAGCCGCGCAGCTGGGTCTGCGCGTCGCCCCAGTGGGTCAGCCGCCGGGACGGTCCGCCGTCCACCGGGACCACGTGCACCTCGGGGGCGCCGTCGCGGGTGGAGGTGAAGGCGACGTGGCGGCCGTCCGGGGAGAACATCGGTCTGCGGACCGGACGGTGGTCGGCGGTCAGCCGCCAGGCCCGGCCGCCTTCCAGCGGGGCGAGCCACACGTCGTTCTCGGCCACGAAGGTGATCAGGTCGCCGTGCAGGTGCGGGTGGCGCAGGTAGGCGCCCTCGGGGGTGCTCTCGGGTTCGCTCACGGTCGCCACCCTAGGCAAGCGGGGGCGCGGCGCGCCCGCAGTTCGCGGTCCGCGAACCCCCACGGGGGATGCCGGTGTCAGGCCCAGCGGCCGGTGCGGCCCAGCAGCAGCGCGCCGGCCGCCACACCGGCCGTGGAGGTGCGCAGCACCGAGGGGCCGAGCCGGTACGGCTTCGCGCCGGCCTCGGCGAAGGCGGCCAGCTCCTCCGGGGAGACGCCGCCCTCCGGGCCGACCACCAGCACCAGGTCCCCGCCCGCGGGCAGCGCGGCGGAGGCCAGCGGTTCGGCGCCCTCCTCGTGCAGCACGGCGGCGAACGCGGCGCCGGCCAGTACCGGGGCCAGCTGCCGGGTGGTCATCGCCTCGCGGACCTCGGGGAAGCGCAGCCGCCGGGACTGCTTGCCGGCCTCCCGGGCGGTGGCCCGCCACTTGGCGAGCGCCTTGGCGCCGCGCTCGCCCTTCCACTGGGTGATGCAGCGCGACGCCGCCCAGGGGATCACCACGTCCACGCCGACCTCGGTCATGGTCTCCACCGCCAGCTCGCCCCGGTCGCCCTTGGGCAGCGCCTGGACGACGACGATCCGCGGCGACGGCTCCGGCTCGCGGCGCACGGCCGTCACCGTCACCTCGATCGCGTCCTTGCCGTGCACCGCCGCGACGGTGCCGTCCACGCCGAGGCCCCGGCCGTCGGCCAGGGTGACCGCCTCGCCCGGTTCCAGCCGCTTCACCGCGGCGGCGTGCCGGCCCTCCGGCCCGTCCAGCCGGACGGACGCGCCCGGCGCGGCGGCGGCGATCCGCTCGGTGTCGACGACGAACACGGGCGCGGTCATGCGGGGAACCTCCGGGGTGGGAACGGGAACGGGAACGCGAAAGGGGTGCCGAGGAAGCCTCGGCACCCCCGCGCGGGACGGCTACCGGCCGTTGAAGGCGTCCTTCAGCCGGGAGAACAGCCCCTGCTGCCCGGGCGCGAACTGGCCGGACGGCCGCTCCTCGCCCCGCAGCACCGCCAGGCGGCGCAGCAGCTCCTCCTGCTCGGCGTCGAGCTTGGTGGGCGTCTGCACCTCGACATGCACTATCAGGTCGCCCCGGCCGCCGCCGCGCAGGTGGGTGATGCCCCGGCCGTGCAGCGGGATCGACTGGCCGGACTGGGTGCCGGGCCGGATGTCGACCTCCTCGATCCCGTCCAGGGTCTGCAGCGGCACCTGGGTGCCGAGCGAGGCCGCCGTCATCGGGATGGTGACCGTGCAGTGCAGGTCGTCGCCGCGCCGCTGGAAGGTCGGGTGGCTGGTCTCGGCGATCTCGACGTAGAGGTCGCCGGCCGGGCCGCCGCCGGGGCCGACCTCGCCCTCGCCGGCCAGCTGGATCCTGGTGCCGTTGTCGACCCCGGCCGGGATCTTGACGGTCAGGGTGCGGCGGGCGCGGACCCGGCCGTCGCCGGCGCACTCCGGGCACGGGGTCGGCACGACGGTGCCGAAGCCCTGGCACTGCGGGCAGGGGCGGGAGGTCATGACCTGGCCCAGGAAGGACCGGGTGACCTGGGAGACCTCGCCCTTGCCGCGGCACATGTCGCAGGTCTGCGCGGAGGTGCCGGGCGCGGCGCCCTCGCCGCTGCAGGTGGTGCAGGTGACGGCGGTGTCGACCTGGAGTTCCTTGGTGGTGCCGAACGCGGCCTCCTCCAGGGTGATCTCCAGCCGGATCATGGCGTCCTGGCCGCGCCTGGTCCGGGAGCGCGGTCCGCGCTGGCCGGAGGCGGCGCCGAAGAAGGCGTCCATGATGTCGGAGAAGCCGAAGCCCGCCGCGCCCGCGCCGAAGCCCGCACCGGCTCCGCCGTTCGGCGAGAGCGGGTCGCCGCCGAGGTCGTAGACCTGGCGCTTCTGCGGGTCGGAGAGCACCTCGTAGGCGGCGTTGATCTCCTTGAACCGCTCCTGCGTCTTCGGGTCCGGGTTGACGTCCGGGTGCAGTTCGCGTGCCAGGCGCCGGAACGCCTTCTTGATCTCGTCCTGCCCCGCATCCCGTCGGACGCCGAGTACCGCGTAGTAGTCCGTGGCCACCAAATGCTCCGCTTTTTCCGCCTGTGTGAGTGCTTGCGACTTCGGGCGCCGTCAGCTGTCCGACGACGACCGTTCCTACGACTCGGCCAGAATCTGACCCACGTACCGTGCCACCGCTCGCACCGCCCCCATTGTGCCCGGGTAGTCCATCCGGGTCGGACCGATCACCCCCAGTTTGGCCACGCTCTCGTCGCCCGAACCGTAACCGACCGAGACGACCGAGGTGGAATTCAGCCCTTCGTAGGCGTTCTCCCGCCCGATCCGGACCGTCATCCCGGCGTCCGCGGTCTCACCCAGGAGGCGGAGCAGGACGACCTGCTCCTCCAGCGCCTCCAGCACCGGCTGGATGGTCAGCGGGAAGTCGTGGCCGAAGCGGGTCAGGTTGGCCGTACCGGCCAGCATGATCCGCTCCTCGCGCTGCTCGGCGAGGGTCTCGAAGAGCGTCGCCAGCACCGTGGACACGGTCGGCCGGTCGGCCACCTCGAACTGCGCGGGCAGCTCCTCCAGCAGCCCCGGGACGTCCGGGAGCCGCTGACCGGCGGCCCGGGCGTTGATCCGGCCCCGGAGGTCCGCCAGCACGGTCTCGCCGACGGTGCCCGGGCAGTCCACCAGCCGCTGCTCGACCCGGCCGGTGTTCATGATCAGCACCAGCATCACCTTGGCCGGGGCCAGCGCGACCAGCTCGATGTGCCGCACCGTGGAGCGGCTCAGCGAGGGGTACTGCACCACCGCGACCTGGCGGGTCAGCTGGGCGAGCAGCCGCACCGTGCGGGCGACCACGTCGTCGAGGTCCACCGCGCCGTCGAGGAAGTGCCGGATCGCCCGCCGCTCGGGCGCGCTCATCGGCTTGACCTCGGCCAGCTTGTCGACGAACAGCCGGTAGCCCTTGTCGGTGGGGATCCGCCCGGCGCTGGTGTGCGGCTGGTGGATGTACCCCTCCTCCTCCAGCGCGGCCATGTCGTTGCGGACGGTGGCCGGGGAGACCCCGAGGTTGTGCCGTTCGACCAGGGCCTTGGAGCCGACCGGCTCCTCCGTCCCCACGTAGTCCTGGACGATCGCGCGAAGCACCGCGAGTTTGCGGTCGTCGAGCTGGCGGACCTCACCGGCCATGGGCACGCACCTCCGTCTTCACGCGTTGTCCGTTGTGACACACCGTCGTGGCATGTGTCCGTGTTCGAGCTGTCCGATCCGACCCCGCGGGGCCCGGCCTTGGCACTCTGAACGCACGAGTGCCAGAACCGTACCTGCCAGTGTAAGGCCCGGGTCCGACGGCAGGAACGGCCCGGCCGGGGTGATCCTGCCCGCAGTCCGCGGCGCGCGGGTGATGCCGCGGGGCCCGCCCGGTGGCAGCATCGGAAGCGGACGGCGAACGGAGGAGCAGCGATGTCGAGCTCGGGCCAGCACACCCGCTTCGCCCCCGACCGCGGCCTGACCGGCCGCATGGTGGGGACGATGTTCCTGATCGGGCTGCTGTACGTGGGATTCACCGGTCTGCTGATCGTGCTGCTGCGCGGCGCCTGGCCGATCATCGTGCTGATCTCGGGCGGCCTGTTCGTCGCCCAGTTCTGGTTCAGCGACCGGATCACCGAACGGGCGATGGGCGCCCACCGGGTCACCCCGGAGCAGTACCCGCAGCTGCACGGCGCCGTCGACCGGCTCTGCGCGCTCGCCGACATGCCCAAACCCCGGGTGGCGGTCGCCGAGAACGACATGCCGAACGCCTTCGCCACCGGCCGCAACCCGCAGAACGCGGTGGTCTGCGTCACCACCGGCCTGCTGCGCCGGCTGGAACCCGAGGAACTGGAGGGCGTGCTCGCCCACGAGCTGTCGCACGTCGCCCACCGGGACGTCGCCGTGATGACGGTGGCCGGCTTCCTCGGCGTCCTGGCCGGCGCGATGACCCGGATCGCCATGTACGGCGGCTTCATGGGCGGCGGGCGCAACAACAACGACTCCAACGCCGCGATCGCCGCCCTGGTGATCCCGCTGGTGTCGATCGCCGTCTACGCGATCAGCTTCCTGCTGACCCGGCTGCTCTCCCGCTACCGGGAGCTGGCCGCCGACCGGGCCGCCGCCCAGCTCACCGGGCGGCCCAGCGCGCTGGCCTCGGCACTCACCAAGGTGACCGGCCAGATCGCCGCCATCCCGACCCGGGACCTGCGCCAGTCCCAGCCCTACAACGCGTTCTACTTCGCGCCGGCGCTCAGCGCCCGGGAGGCCGCCACCCAGCTGTTCTCCACCCACCCGTCGCTGGAGCAGCGGCTGGCCCAGCTGGCGAAGATCTCCTCCGAGCTCGGCCGCTGAACCGCCCGTACCCGCACTGCTCCCGCCCCGCCCCCGCCCTCTGACCGGAAGGACCGCCGTGGGCATCCTGGACACGCTGTTCGGCCGCACCAAGCCCGTCAGACCCGACCTCGACCAGCTGTTCGGCGTGCCCTCCGCCGCCCTCACCCTGGAGGCGGCGGCCGGCTTCCGCCCCACCGGACTCGGCTCGGTCTGCTTCGCCTCCGTCGAGGGCGGCGCCTTCGACGAGGTCGAACGGCAGGTCCGGGCCCTGCTCGACGCCGACACCGAACGCGGCGGCGTCCCCGTCGAGGCGTCCAAGGACTCCTACGGCTACTCCTGGCTGCTCGCCCGGCACGCGCCCGGCGAACTGCCCGAACTGGTCAACGACCTGCACGCGGTCAACAGCGAACTCGAGGCGCACGGCTTCGGCCCCCAACTGCTGTGCTCCCTGGTCGGCTTCCGCGACGCCGAGGGACAGCGGCCGCTGGCCCTGGTCTACCTGTACAAACGCGGCACCTTCTACCCCTTCGCGCCACTGCCCGGCGGCGGGGAGAAGCGCGACAACCCGCTGGAGCTGGAGGTCAACGCGATGCTCGGCAACGACCTGCGGCTGGAGAAGGACCTCACCCGCTGGTTCCCGGTCTGGGGCGCGCCGGGGCTGTGAACCGGCGGCCGCCGGGCCGGTAATTCGGTGGCCCCCGGCCGCCCCGGCCCCTAGGGTCCGCCCGTGATCAACTGGACCGCACTCGAATCCGCCGCCCCCACCCCCGACACCCTCGCCGCCGTCAGCGCGGCGCTGCGCTCGCCCGACCCGCACGTCCGCGACAGCCTCGCGCTGGAGCAGTTGTGCCGCTGGGTACCGCTGCTCACGCCCGAGCAGCGCCTCGCGCTCGGCGACGAGATGGCCGAACGCCTCACCGACCCCGAGATCCAGGCCCGCACCTTCGCCCCGCTGGTCCTCGCCGACCTCGCCGACCACGGCGCCCACCGCCCGGCCTGGCTGGAGGCCTTCGCCCGCTGGTACATCGACGAGACCGATCTGCGCGGCTTCGACCCCCGGCTCGGCTGGCTGCACGCGGTCGCCCACGGCGCCGACCTGCTGGCCGCCCTCGGCCGCGGCCCGCTGCTCGCCGACCCCACCCCGCTGCTGGACCTGGTCACCGCCCGGCTGCTCGCCCCCACCGACCACGTGCTGGACGCCATGGAGGACGACCGGCTCGGCCGCGCGGTCGCCCAGATCCTCACCCGCCCGGAGCTGACCGAGCGCCAGGCCCTCGGCTGGCTCGACCCGATCGGCGCGCAGCCGCCGCGCCGCCCCTCCGCGACCGCGGGCGCCGTGCCCGCCGTCGTCTCCAACACCCTGCGCACCCTGCGGGCCGTCTACGTGCTCGCCGACCGGGGCGTCCGGATGGAACGCGGCGGCGCACCGGTGCCGCTGCCGCACTCCGCCGCCCTGCGCGCGCGGATCGCCGAGCTGCTGGTGGTGAACTCGCCGTTCACCGGCTGACGCCCCATAGACTCCGGGGAATGCGCAGCCGCCAGTACGGACCCGACCTGACCCCGCCGTGGAAGAAGCAGGTGCCCGCCCCGGAGGTGCCCGCCGAGCGGGACCTGGTGGTCGAGGAGGTGTCGACCGGCTTCTGCGGGGCGGTGGTGCGCTGCGAGAGGACCGCCGAGGGGCACACCGTCACCCTGGAGGACCGGTTCGGCAAGCACCGGGTGTTCCCGCTGGTCCCGCGCGGCTTCCTGCTGGAGGGCCGGACGGTCACCCTGGTCCGGCCCTCGGGCCCCGCCCCGGCCCGCACCCCCGCCCGCACCGCCTCCGGCTCGGTCGCCGTCCCCGGCGCCCGGGCCCGGGTGGCCCGCGAGTCGCGGATCTACGTCGAGGGCCGGCACGACGCCGAGCTGGTGGAGCGGGTCTGGGGCGACGACCTGCGGATCGAGGGCGTGGTCGTCGAGTACCTGGAGGGCGTCGACGACCTGCCCGCGATCGTCGCCGGGTTCGCCCCCGGCCCGGAGCGCCGCCTCGGCGTCCTGGTCGACCACCTGCTCCCGGGCACCAAGGAGCACCGCATCGCCGCCCGGGTCACCGGCCCGCACGTCCTGGTCGTCGGCCACCCCTACATCGACGTCTGGCAGGCCGTGAAACCGTCCTCCGTGGGCATCCCGGCCTGGCCCGCCGTCCCCAGGGGCGAGGACTGGAAGACCGGCACCTGCCGCCGCCTGAACTGGCCCGAGGACACCCCGGCGGCGTGGAAGCGCATCCTGTCGAAGGTGAACTCCTACCGGGACCTGGAGCCCGAACTGCTGGGCAAGGTCGAGGAGCTGATCGACTTCGTGACCCTGCCGGGTCAGGAGTAGGGCCGGAACTCCGAGGTGTCGAGCGTGATGCCCAGCAGGTCCACCGGAACCGGCTCGCCGAACTTGGTGGTCCGCTCGGTCACGTAGTCGGGCAGCCCCGAGGCCGCCGCCCGGGCCGGCTCGGTGAGCAGGACACAGAGGCCCTTGATCGGATCGACGATCAGGTACACGGGGATCGCGCCCTCGGCGTACAGCTCCCGCTTGGTCCGGTAGTCGCGCAGCACGCTGGTCTTCGACACGACCTCGACCACCAGCGTCACGGCCGGCGCGGGAACCAGACGCCCCGGACCGTCGGCTGCGCCGCGTTCGAACACGACCAGGTCCGGCTGGGGCTCACTGAGCGCACCGACGAAGGCCACGTCCTGTGTGGTCAAACCGTGCCAGCGATGATGCGGAATCTGGTCCCGCACAGATGCGGTGATGAGGTTGGCGGTCAGGTCCGAGCTCATGCTCAGCACAATCTCGCCACGGATGAGTTCCGCCCTCCACCCCTCCGGGACTTCCAGCTCTTCGAAGAGCGCCATCACCCTGTGTCCATTGGTCGTCACAGGAGAAAGCTAGCGCCAAGTCAGTCCACCAGGTCACGCACCACCGCGTCCGCCAGGAGGCGGCCCCGGAGGGTGAGGGCGGCGCGGCCGTCGGCCCAGGGCTGCGGGGCGAGGAGGCCATCGGCCAGGTGCTGGCGCGCGGCCTTCAGGCCGGTCTCCGTCAGCAGGTCCAGCGGGATGCCCTCGGCCAGGCGCAGCTCCAGCAGGATCCGCTCGACCCGGCGGTCCTCGGCGGCGAGGCGCTCGCGGCCCTGGGCGGGGGTGCGGCCCTCGGCGAGGGCGCGGGCGTAGGCGGCGGGGTGCTTGGCGTTCCACCAGCGGACGCCGCCGACGTGGCTGTGCGCGCCCGGGCCGGCACCCCACCAGTCGCCGCCGGTCCAGTACAGCTCGTTGTGGCGGCAGCGGCCCTCGGGGGTGGTGGACCAGTTGGAGACCTCGTACCAGGAGTAGCCGGCCGCGGCCAGCGCCTCCTCGGCGATCAGGTAGCGGTCGGCGTGCACGTCGTCGTCGATCATCGGCAGTTCGCCGCGCCCGACCCGGGCGGCCAGCCGGGTGCCCTCCTCGACGATCAGCGAGTAGGCGGAGACGTGGTCCGGGCCGGCGCCGATCGCGGCGTCCAGGGAGGCCCGCCAGTCGTCGTCGGACTCGCCCGGGGTGCCGTAGATGAGGTCGAGGTTGACGTGCTCGAAGCCCGCCGCGCGCGCCTCGGCGACGCAGGCCTCGGGCCGGCCGGGGGTGTGGTGGCGGTCGAGCAGCTTCAGCACGTGCGGGCGGGCCGACTGCATGCCGAAGGAGATCCGGTTGAAGCCGCCCTCGCGCAGCTCCGCCAGGTACGCCGGGTCCACGGACTCCGGGTTGGCCTCGGTGGTGACCTCGGCCCCCTCGGCGAGCCCGAACTCCTCGCGGATCGCGGCCAGCATCGCCACCAGGTCGCGGGCGGGCAGCAGGGTCGGGGTGCCGCCGCCCAGGAAGACGGTGCGCACCGGCGGGGCGGCGTCGCCGAGCACCCGGCGGGCCATCCTGACCTCGGCGACCACGTTGTCCGCGTAGGTCTCCTGGGAGGCGACCGTGCCGGAGGAGCGCAGCTCGGTGGCGGTGTAGGTGTTGAAGTCGCAGTAGCCGCAGCGGCTGGCGCAGTACGGCACGTGCAGGTAGAAGCCGAACGGCCGCGAGCCGAGCCCGTCGAGGGCGTGCGCGGGCAGGGAACCGTCGGACGGCACCGGTTCACCGTCGGGGAGTGCGGAGGGCATGACCCCATTGTCCCGTACGGCCGGAGTGATCCCCCCGGGCCGTACGGGACGGAGTGCTATGGAGTGCTACGGAGTGCTACGGGGCCGGGATCAGGCCTCGTTGGCGCCCGAGTACATCGCGGTGACCTCGTCCGCGTAGGTCCGCTCCACCACCGGGCGCTTGATCTTCAGGCTCGGGGTGAGCTCGCCGTGCTCGACGTCCAGGTCGCGCGGCAGCAGGTGGAACCTCTTGATCGTCTGCCAGCGCTGCAGCGAGCCGTTCAGCCGCCGTACGAAGCCCTCGATCAGCTCGTGGGTCCGCGGGTCGGCCGTCACCTCGGCGTAGGAGCTGCCGGCCATCCCGTGCTCGGCGGCCCACGGCATGATCACGGCCTCGTCCAGGCCGATCAGCGCGGTGCAGAAGTTGCGGCCGTTGCCGATCACCAGGATGTTGCTGACGAACGGGCAGACCGCCTTGAACTTGCCCTCCACCTCGCTCGGCGCGACGTACTTGCCGCCGGAGGTCTTGAACAGGTCCTTCTTGCGGTCGGTGATCCGCAGGAAGCCGTCCGGGGACAGCTCGCCGATGTCCTCGGTGTGGAACCAGCCGTCCGACTCCAGCACCTCGGCGGTCTTCTCCGGCAGGTTGTGGTAGCCGCGCATCACGCCGGGGCCGCGCAGCAGGATCTCGCCGTCCTCGGCGATCCGCACCTCGGTGCCCGGCAGCGGACGGCCCACCGTGCCCACCCGGATGTCCTCGGCCCGGTTGACGCAGGAGCCGGCGCTGGTCTCGGACAGGCCGTAGCCCTCCAGGATCGGCACGCCCGCGCCGACGAAGAAGTAGCCGATCTCGGGCGCCAGCGCGGCACTGCCGGACACCGCCCCGCGCAGCCGGCCGCCGAACGCGGCCCGGATCTTCGAGTACACCAGCCGGTCGGCGATCGCGTGCTTCAGCCGCAGCCCCAGCGGGGCGGTGCCCACCCCGGTCGCCACCCGGCTCTCCTGCACCGCGCGGGCGTGGTCGCGGGCGGTGCGCGCCGCCCACAGGAAGATCTTGTACTTGGCGCCGCCCTCGGCCCTGGCCTTGCCGGCGATGCCGTTGTAGACCTTCTCGAAGATCCGCGGCGCCGAGGCCATCACGGTCGGCCGGATCACCGGGAGGTTGTGGATGATCCGGTCCACCCGGCCGTCCAGCGCCATCACGTGCCCGGTGGCGATCTGCCCCGAGATCAGGGTCTTGCCGAACACGTGCGACAGCGGCAGCCACATGAACTGCACGTCGTCGGCGGCCAGCAGCCCGCTGGCCTCCTGGGCCCGCCCCTCGTACGCCCAGCAGTCGTGCACCAGCCGCACGCCCTTGGGGCGGCCGGTGGTGCCGGAGGTGTAGATCAGGGTCGCCAGCTGCTCCTTGTCGAGCGCGGCGATCGCCTTCTCGACCGCGTCCGGGTGCGCGGCCAGGTGCTCGGCGCCGAGCTGCTCCAGCTCGGTGAAGGAGAGCACCTTCAGCCGGCCGGCCTCCGGCGGCCCGTCGGGCGCGTCGAAGAGCACCACCGTCTCCAGCGCGGGCAGCCGGTCCAGCTCCGCGACCACCTTGTCCAGCTGGGCGGTGTTCTCGGCGAACATGGCCCGGGAGCCGGAGTCGGAGAGGATGAACGCGGTCTCGTCGGCGTTGGTGCTCGGGTAGACGGCCGTGGTGGCCGCGCCCGCGCACATGTTGCCGAGGTCGGCCAGGACCCACTCCAGCCGGGTGGAGGAGGCCAGCGCGACCCGGTCCTCGGCCTCGATGCCCAGCGACAGCAGCCCCGCCGCCACCGCGTACACCCGGGTCGCGGCCTGCGCCCAGGTCAGCGACCGCCACTGCTCGGCGCCGGGGGTGCTGTCCGCCGCGTGCTCGTCCACCGGCACCGGGTAGCGGTAGGCCTCACCGCCGGGGGTCAGCGCGACCCGCTCCTGGAACAGGTGGGCGACGGAGGTGGGGCGCCCGGCGACGAGGTCGGGACGGCCGGAGTCGATCAGGGACTGCGCGGAACTCAACGAGGACCTCCGGGGGCGGGTGGCCGTCCGATGGACGTGGAGGGACGGGTCTGCGGCTGGGACCGGCACTGCGGCTGGGACCGGCACCGCGGACGGGACGCGCGGCGGCCGTGGGGGCGGTCGCCGGCCCGCCTGACGAAACCGGGCCGGTACCAGTGAGTAACAAGAGGGCTTTCAGCAGCCTAGGGGGAAACCGGTCATTCCGTAAGAGGGCGGACCGAGCTGGCACCCTCCCGAACCATCGGTGCACGGCACCACCCGGCCGCCCGGAACGTTCGGCAAAGAGCCGGACAAAGATCCGGCTCGCTTGCCCGGAATCGGCTGTACGAGCCCTCCGAACAACGAGAATTGGGATGCCAAAGCCGCCGCCGACGACAAGAGTGAGCCAGTGCTGATCAGACTGCTAAGGGCGTACCTCCGCCCCTATTCCCGACCGATCACCCTGCTGGTGCTGCTCCAGCTGGTGTCCACCCTCGGGCTGCTCTACCTGCCCACACTCAACGCCGACATCATCGACAGCGGCGTGATCAAGGGGGACACCGGCTACATCCTGCAGGTGGGCGCCGTGATGATCGGCGTCACCGTCCTCCAGACCCTCTGTTCGATCTGCGCCGTCTACTACGGGGCGCGCACCGCCATGGCCGTCGGCCGCGACATCCGCGCCGCCGTCTTCGACCGCGTCCAGGGCTTCTCCGCCCGCGAGGTCGGCCAGTTCGGCGCCCCGTCCCTCATCACCCGCACCACCAACGACGTTCAGCAGGTCCAGATGCTGGTCCTGATGTCGTTCACGATGATGGTCGCGGCGCCGATCATGTGCGTCGGCGGCATCATCATGGCCCTCAACCAGGACGTACCGCTCTCCGGCCTGCTGCTGGCGGTCGTCCCCGCCCTCGCCATCGTGGTCGCCGTGCTCGTCCGCCAGCTCCGCCCGCGCTTCCGCAGCATGCAGGACAAGATCGACACCGTGAACCGGGTGCTGCGCGAGCAGATCACCGGCATCCGGGTCATCCGCGCCTTCGTCAAGGACGACCACGAGCAGAACCGGTTCGCCGACGCCAACGAGGACCTCACCGGCGTCTCGCTGCAGGTCGGCAAGCTGATGGCCTACCTGTTCCCGAGCGTGATGCTGGTCGTCAACATCTCCAGCGTCGCCGTGCTGTGGTTCGGCGCCCACCGGATCAACAGCGGCGACATGGAGATCGGCGCGCTCACCGCGTTCCTCTCCTACCTGCTGCAGATCCTGATGAGCGTCATGATGGCCACCTTCATGTTCATGATGGTGCCGCGCGCCGAGGTCTGCGCCGAGCGCATCCAGGAGGTGCTCGGCACCGACTCCAGCGTCGTACCGCCCGCCGACCCCGTCACCGAGGTGCTGCGCCGCGGCCACCTCGAACTGCGCGAGGTCGACTTCCGCTACCCCGGGGCCGAGGCCTCCGTCCTGCGCGGCATCGACATCACCGCCCGCCCCGGCGAGACCACCGCCGTCATCGGCTCCACCGGCAGCGGCAAGTCCACCCTGCTCGGCCTCGTCCCCCGGCTCTTCGACGTCAGCTCCGGCCAGGTCCTGCTCGGCGGCGTCGACGTCCGGGAACTCGACCCCGGCGCCGTCTCGGACAGCGTCGGACTCGTCCCGCAGAAGCCCTACCTGTTCTCCGGCACCGTCGCCAGCAACCTCCGCTACGGCCGGCCCGACGCCACCGACGAGGAGCTCTGGCACGCGCTGGAGATCGCCCAGGCCAAGGAGTTCGTCGAGAAGTTCCCCGAGGGCCTGGACGCGCCCATCGCCCAGGGCGGCGGGAACGTCTCCGGCGGCCAGCGCCAGCGCCTGGCCATCGCCCGGACCCTGGTGCGCCGGCCCGACATCTACCTCTTCGACGACTCCTTCTCAGCGCTCGACTACGCCACCGACGCCAAGCTGCGCAAGGCCCTCGCCCGCGAGACCACCGAAGCGACCGTCGTGATCGTCGCCCAGCGCGTCTCCACCATCCGCGACGCCGACCGGATCATCGTCCTCGACGAGGGCGCCGTGGTCGGCACCGGCACCCACGGCGAGCTCATGGCCGGCAACCCGACGTACCGGGAGATCGTGCTCTCCCAGCTCACCGAGCAGGAGGCGGCGTGACCAGCCCCGACAGGCCCGCACCCGGGTCCGACAAAGCACCCGGCGGACGGCCGGACTTCGCCAAGGCGCCGGGCGGACGCCCGGGAGGACCCGGCGGACCGGGCGGACGGCCGGGAGGACCGGGCGGCCCCGACGCGCCGGCCGGTGACTCCCAGTCCGCCGCCGCCCGCCGCGGCCCCGCCGGCCCCGGCCGCTTCATGGGCGGTCAGGGCGCCGAGAAGTCCATGGACTTCAAGACCTCCGGCAAGCGGCTGCTCAAACTGCTCCGCCCCGAACGCGCCCTGATCGCCGGCGTCCTCGGCCTCGGCGTCCTCAGCATCGGCGCCGCCATCGTCGGCCCCAAGATCCTCGGCCACGCCACCGACCTCATCTTCGCCGGCGTCGTCAGCACCCGCTTCCCGGCCGGCTCCTCGAAGCAGCAGATCGTCGACGCCATGCGCGCCCGCGGCGACGGCGACCTCGCCAATCTGATCTCCTCGGTCGACTTCACCCCCGGCCAGGGCATGGACTTCGACGCCATCGGCAGCATCCTGCTCTGGGTCCTCGCCATCTACGTCGCCTCCGCCGTCTTCGGCGTCGTCCAGGGCCGCCTCGCCGCCCGCGCCATCCAGCGCGTCGGCTACCGGCTGCGCCAGGACACCGAGGCCAAGCTCGCCCGGCTGCCGCTCAGCTACTTCGACAAGCAGCCCCGCGGCGAGGTCCTCAGCCGGGTCACCAACGACATCGACAACATCAGCCAGACCATGCAGCAGACCACCGGCCAGGTGATCAACTCCCTGCTCACCGTCATCGGCGTACTCGCCATGATGTTCTGGATCTCCTGGCTGCTCGCCCTGATCGCGCTGATCGCCGTCCCGCTGTCCGTCGTCGTCGCCACCCGGGTCGGCAAGCGCGCCCAGCCCCAGTTCGTCCAGCAGTGGCGCTCCACCGGGCAGCTCAACGCGCACATCGAGGAGATGTACACCGGCCACACCCTGGTCAAGGTCTTCGGCCGCCAGCAGGAGTCCGCCGCCACCTTCCGCGAGCACAACGAGGCCCTCTACGCCTCCAGCTTCAAGGCCCAGTTCATCTCCGGCATCATCCAGCCCGCGATGATGCTCATCGGCAACCTCCAGTACGTGCTCATCGCCGTCGTCGGCGGCCTGCGGGTGGCCAGCGGCGCGCTGTCCATCGGCGACGTCCAGGCCTTCATCCAGTACTCCCGGCAGTTCAGCCAGCCGCTCACCCAGGTCGCCAGCATGGCCAACCTGGTGCAGTCCGGCGTCGCCTCCGCCGAGCGCGTCTTCGAGCTCCTCGACTCGGCCGAGCAGACCCCCGAACCGGCCATGCCGGAACGCCCCGACACCCTGCGCGGCCGGGTGGTCTTCCAGGACGTCGCGTTCCGCTACGACCCCGGCACGCCGCTCATCGAGGACCTCTCGCTCAAGGTCGAACCCGGCCAGACCGTCGCCATCGTCGGCCCCACCGGCGCCGGCAAGACCACCATGGTCAACCTGCTGATGCGGTTCTACGAGGTCAGCTCCGGGCGGATCACCCTCGACGGCGTCGACATCGCCGCCATGTCCCGCGAGGACCTGCGCTCCGGGATCGGCATGGTCCTCCAGGACACCTGGCTGTTCGGCGGCACCATCGCCGACAACATCGCCTACGGGGCCGAGGGAGCCACCCGCGACCAGGTGGTCGAGGCCGCCCGGGCCGCCCACGTCGACCGCTTCGTCCGCACCCTGCCGGACGGCTACGACACGGTCATCGACGACGAGGGCACCGGCGTCAGCGCCGGCGAGAAGCAGCTCATCACCATCGCCCGCGCCTTCCTCGCCCAGCCCTCGATCCTGGTCCTCGACGAGGCCACCAGCTCCGTCGACACCCGCACCGAGGTGCTCATCCAGCGGGCCATGGCCCGGCTGCGCACCGGCCGCACCAGCTTCGTCATCGCCCACCGGCTCTCCACCATCCGGGACGCCGACGTGATCCTGGTGATGGAGAACGGCTCCATCGTCGAGCAGGGCGGCCACGACGAGCTGATCGCCGCCGACGGGGCCTACGCCCGGCTCTACCAGGCGCAGTTCGCCGAGGCGGTCGCCGAGGTCGAGTAGCCCGCGGGGGATCCTCCCGGCGAACCTCTCCGCGAACCCGGGGCGGCCGGCCCGACGGCCGACCGCCCCGGGTTCCCGCACGTCCGGGGCCGTCCCGCCCGGCCGCGCCCGGGGGCGGGACGCTACCGTAGGGCCGTGAGTGACGACCCGTCGGCGACGACCGCCGCGCCCAGCCCCGGCAGCACCGGCAGCACCGACGCGGCCACGACCGGCCGCACCGTCCCGGACGCCTTCGAGGCCAACCGGCGCTACCTCGGCTCCGTCGCCTACCGGATGCTCGGCTCCTTCACCGACGCCGAGGACGTCCTCCAGGAGGCCTGGCTGCGCTGGCGCGCCGCCGACCGCGCCGGCGTCGCCGACCCCCGCGCCTTCCTCACCACCGTCGTCACCCGCCTCTGCTACGACCAGCTCGGCTCGGCCCGGGCCCGCCGCGAGTCCTACTTCGGCGAATGGCTGCCCGAACCGTCCGTCTCCTACCAGAGCGGCCCCGCCTCCCCCGCCGAGCTCGCCGAACTCGGCGAATCCGTCTCGCTGGCCCTGCTCGCCGTCCTCGAACAGCTCACCCCCGCCGAACGCGCCGCCTTCGTCCTGCACGACGTCTTCGCCGTCGGCTTCGACGAGATCGCCGCCTCCCTCGACCGCAGCCCCGACGCCGCCCGCCAGCTCGCCTCGCGCGCCCGCCGCCGGGTCAAGGACGGCGGCCGCCGGGCCACCGCCGACCCGGCCGAGCACCGGCAGGCCGTCGAGGCCTTCGCCGCCGCCACCGCCCGCGGCGACATCGAGGGCCTGCTCGCCGTCCTCGACCCCGAGGTGGTCTGGCACTCCGACGGCGGCGGCCTCGTCACCGCCGGCGCCCGCCCGGTGTTCGGCGCGGACAAGGTCTCCCGGCTCGTCGCCGGCATGGTCGCCAAGTGGGGCACACCCGACACCGTCATCGAGTTCGCCCTGGTCAACGGCGAACCCGGCCTGGTCTGGTACCAGCAGCCGGGCCTGGTCGGCGGCGTGGTCGGCTTCACGGTCGCCGACGGCCGGATCACCTCGGCGTACATCGTGGTCAACCCCGAGAAGCTCACCCACCTCAACCCCGCCGCCACCCCTCCGGCAGTGTGACGCAGACCACCGTCACACTCCGACGGGCTCCGTCGTCCCCCTTCCGAACACGCGGAGAGCGCTCCCCGGCCACCCCGGGGGCGCCGCGACCGGACGCCGCCGACGGCGCCACGAAGGAGCGGGACGACATGACCGAGAAGCAGATCGTCGTACTGGGTGCCGGCTACGCGGGCCTCGCCGCCGCCACCCGCGCCGGGAAGCGCGGACAGGTCACCCTGATCGCCCCCGAGCAGCGGATCCTGCACCGCGTCCGGCAGCACGAGACGGCCGCCGGGCACCCCGAGCACCGGCCCGCCGTCGCCGAGGTGCTGCGCGGACGCGCCGTCCGCCACATCGCGGCCCGCGCCACCGGGATCGACCTCGCCGGCCGCAAGATCGTCCTCGACAACGGCGAGGTCGTCGCCTACGACACCCTCGTCCACGCCCTCGGCAGCCGCACCGCCTGGCACGACGTCCCCGGCGCCGCCGAGCACGCCTACGCCGCCGAACGCGCCGCCGCGATCGCCGAACGGCTGCGCACCGCCGACCGCCCCGGCACCGTCGCCGTGGTCGGCGGCGGCGCCACCGGCATCGAGCTGGCCGCCGAACTCGCCGAGGCCCACCCCAGCTGGACGGTGCGGATCGTCGCCGCCGACCAGGTCGGCGGCTGGTTCTCGGCCAAGGGCCGCGGCCACGTCCACCGGGTGCTGCGCGGGCTCGGCGTCGCGATCCACGAGCACACCGCCGTCACCGCCGTCGACCCCGAGGGCCTCACCACCGCCGACGGCCGGATCCCCGCCGACCTGGTCGTCTGGGCCGCCTCGATGGAACCGCACCCGCTCGCCGCCGAGGCCGGCCTCGCCGTCACCCCGGCCGGCCGGGCGATCGTCGACGACCACCTGCGGTCGGTCTCGCACCCCGAGGTGTACGTGATCGGCGACGCCGCCGAGGTCACCGTCCCCGGCACCGGCACCCTGCGGATGGGCTGCGCCACCGCCCTGCCGCAGGGCCAGTACCTCGGCAAGGTACTCGCCGGGCGCACCGACAAGCCGTTCGCCTTCCGCTACCTCGTGCAGTGCCTGAGCCTCGGCCGGCGCGACGGGCTGGTCCAGCTGATCCACGGCGACGACTCGATGCGGCCCGCCGTACTCACCGGCCGGACCGGGCGGCTGGTCAAGGCCGCGATCCTCAAGAGCGTAGTGATGTCGCTGCGCTGAGGCACGCGTGAGGGGCCCGGGACGCGCACTGCGTCCCGGGCCCCTCACGGTGGAGAGCAGACGGCCGGGTCCTCGCCGGCCGCCTGCCCCTCGGTTACTTCTTCTCGCCCTTGGGGGTCTCGGCGTCGGTGGACAGCGCGGCGATGAAGGCCTCCTGCGGGACCTCCACCCGGCCGACCATCTTCATCCGCTTCTTGCCCTCCTTCTGCTTCTCCAGCAGCTTCCGCTTACGGGAGATGTCACCGCCGTAGCACTTGGCGAGGACGTCCTTGCGGATGGCGCGGACCGTCTCACGGGCGATCACCCGGGAGCCGATCGCGGCCTGGATCGGCACCTCGAACTGCTGGCGCGGGATCAGCTTCTGCAGCTTGCCGGCCATCATCACGCCGTAGCCGTAGGCCTTGTCCTTGTGCACGATCGCGGAGAACGCGTCCACGGCGTCGCCGTGCAGCAGGATGTCGACCTTGACCAGGTCGGCGGTCTGCTCGCCGATGGGCTCGTAGTCGAGCGAGGCGTAACCGCGGGTCTTGGACTTCAGCTGGTCGAAGAAGTCGAAGACGATCTCCGCGAGCGGGAGGGTGTAGCGCAGCTCGACCCGGTCCTCGGACAGGTAGTCCATGCCCTGGAGGTTGCCGCGGCGGGACTGGCACAGCTCCATGATCGCGCCGACGAACTCGTTCGGCGCCAGGATGGTGCCGCGCACGACCGGCTCGTACACCTCGGCGATCTTGCCGACCGGGAACTCGCTCGGGTTGGTGACGGTGTGCTCGCTGCCGTCCTCCATGATCACCCGGTAGACCACGTTCGGGGCGGTGGAGATGAGGTCGAGGTTGAACTCGCGCTCCAGGCGCTCCCGGATGATCTCCAGGTGCAGCAGGCCGAGGAAGCCGCAGCGGTAGCCGAAGCCGAGCGCGACCGAGGTCTCCGGCTCGTACACCAGCGCCGCGTCGTTCAGCCGCAGCTTGTCCAGGGCGTCGCGCAGCAGCGGGTAGTCCGAGCCGTCCAGCGGGTACAGGCCGGAGAACACCATCGGACGCGGGTCCTTGTAGCCGCCGAGCGGCACGGTGGCGCCCTTGTGCATCGACGTGATGGTGTCACCGACCTTGGACTGCCGAACGTCCTTCACACCGGTGATGATGTAGCCCACCTCACCGACGCCCAGGCCGTCGGCGACCTTCGGCTCCGGCGAGATGACGCCGATCTCCAGCAGCTCGTGGGTGGCGCCGGTGGACATCATCGCGATGCGCTCGCGCTTGGTCAGCTGGCCGTCCACGACACGGACGTAGGTGACCACGCCGCGGTAGGAGTCGTACACCGAGTCGAAGATCATCGCGCGGGCCGGGGCGTCCTTGACGCCGACCGGGGCCGGGACGGTGTTGACGATGTGGTCCAGCAGGTCCTCGACACCGAGACCGGTCTTGGCGCTGACCTGGAGCACGTCGGACGGGTCGCAGCCGATGATGTGGGCGATCTCCGCGGCGTACTTCTCCGGCTGCGCGGCCGGCAGGTCGATCTTGTTCAGCACCGGGACGATCGTGAGGTCGTTCTCCAGCGCCAGGTACAGGTTGGCGAGGGTCTGCGCCTCGATGCCCTGGGCCGCGTCGACGACCAGGACGGTGCCCTCGCAGGCCGCGAGGGAACGCGACACCTCGTACGTGAAGTCCACGTGGCCCGGGGTGTCGATCATGTTGAGGATGTGCGTGTTCCCGGCGTGGGGACCGGTCCTCGGCGCCCACGGGAGACGGACGGCCTGCGACTTGATCGTGATGCCGCGCTCGCGCTCGATGTCCATGCGGTCGAGGTACTGGGCGCGCATCTGCCGCGGGTCGACCACACCGGTGATCTGCAGCATCCGGTCGGCGAGGGTCGACTTGCCGTGGTCGATGTGGGCGATGATGCAGAAGTTGCGGATCAGCGCCGGGTCGGTACGGCTGGGCTCTGGCACATTGCTGGGGGTCGCGGGCACCTTGGTCCGATTCTCCGTTGGTCCGGGGGCCGGGGGTGTCCGGATCATCGCTGACCGGCTTCCCGGGCGACCGGACGGTCGTCCGATCGAGATAGTTCCTCCCATCTTCCCACCTCCCGCGGGCGGACCGCGCGCCACCCGTCCGCTTCGGGCCGCCCGGGGGGCCTGCGGGGGGCTGTCCCGCGGGGTCCCCCGGGGCCTGCGGGGCGTACTGGGCCTGCCGGGCGGTGGAGTGGGGAGTCGGGGCGGCAGGGCAGGATGGCCGGCCATGATCCTCGAAAGCGCCCTGCTCGACGTCCTGCCCAGCCGGGAGGAGGAATTCCTCGCCGCCTTCACCGAGGCCCGCCCCCTGATCGCCGGCCGGCCCGGCTTCCGCTCCCTGGCGCTGCGCCGCTGCCTGGACGAGGGGCGCGGCTCCCGGTTCCTGCTCCAGGTGGAGTGGGAGAACCTCACCGACCACACCGAGGGATTCCGCCGCTCCCCCGAGTACCAGCAGTGGCGTGCGCTGCTGCACCACTTCTACCGGCCGTTCCCCGAGGTCGAGCACTACGGCGAGCCGCTGCTGCGGGCCTGACCGGCACCCGGCGCCCGTCGCACCTCGACCGGGCGTCCAGCGCGCGCCCCCACCGCGTGCCCGCGCCGTGCCCGCCCGGTTTGGGCCGGGCCCGCCGACCCTGGTAGCGTTGGCCGCTGCACCTGGCCCCGGCATGCCCTCTCAGCTGCTCCAAGGGTCGCTGGTGCAAACCTCCCCAGCCTCCGGCCGGGGAACCCCCAGAACCGATTTCACAGACTGAGGCACTTTCGTGGCGAACATCAAGTCCCAGATCAAGCGCAACAAGACCAACGAGAAGGCGCGCCTGCGCAACAAGGCCGTCAAGTCCTCGCTGAAGACCGCTCTGCGCAAGGCCCGCGAGGCCGCTGCCGCCGGCGAGACCGAGAAGGCCGCTGTGCTGGCCCGCGCCGCCTCCAAGGCGCTGGACAAGGCCGTGAGCAAGGGCGTCATCCACGCCAACCAGGCCGCCAACAAGAAGTCGGCCATCACCAAGCGCGTCAACACCGCCGTCCAGGCCTGACGCCCCCGGGGCCGCACGACGGCCCCACCCCTCGGGACGCCCGGCCCTCTACCCGGAACCCCCGAGGCGCACAACAGACTTCGCACCGCACGCGGCCTGCGTTCGCCACGCGGGTGCGGTGCACAGGGATTGACCGGAAGTACCTGCCCGCAGGACTTCCCCGCCACTGCCCGCCCGGTACACACCGGGCGGGCAGTCGGCGTTTCCGGGCGCCCGTCCGACGACCGTCCAACGGCCGGGCGGGGGCCGTCCAACGGCCGGGCGGGGGCGGGAACCGGGACGGCCCGGCCACCGTCGCTTTCCTCGAACGGTCGCCCGGCCCGGCCGATAGGGTCGGGTCTCCGGCACCCACGTCGCAGGCCCGAGGGGGGCACACTTTGGGGACACCGCCGCCGTCATCACCTTCACCGGCACCGTCACCGTCATCGCAGAACGGACCCGGCTTCGCCGGCTTCCCGCAGCAGTCGCAGCCACCGGCGCCGAACAGCCCGCCCGGCTTCGGGCCGCCGCCCGGCCTCCCCAGCGCTCCCGGCGCACCGGGCGCACCCACGGTGCCCGGCTCGGCGGCAGTGGCCGGCGCCCCGGCCCCGGACGGTCGCCGGGGCGGCGGCCTGCGGCGCAACGCGACCTGGGCGTTCGTCGGCGCGATCCTCGCCTCGGCGGTCTGGACCGGCACCGTGCTCGTGGTGCCCGGCCTCGTCGACGACGGGTCCGCGGCGAAGAGCCTCCGCGGCTACCACGCGGTCGACCGGATCTGCGACGCCGGCAAGCTCACCGCGTTCCGCGGCAAGTACAAGATGGTGGACAACTACCCGCTGGAACACGTCGGCCGCACCGACGCCATGGACGTCATGCGCTGCTACGCGCTGATGAAGCGCACCCCGACCGACAGCGAGACCACCGACTACGCCACCCTCGACATCCGGGCCGAACTGCACCGGGCCGTCGACTCCGCCCCGGAGTTCGCCGCCCTGCGGCAGTACTTCGAGCAGCAGAAGTACGAGATCACCCCGGTTCCGGGCCTCGGCGAGGAGGCCTACCTCGCCTACGGTGACGAACCGACCAGCTCGGACAAGACCTTCCACGACATCAACTACTACCTGCAGGTCCGGGACGGCGGCATGACGTACTCGCTGTACTGGACGGACAACTACCAGGTCGGCAAGAACCACACCCTGGACCGGGAGACCGTGCGCAAGGCGATGCTCGACGACACCCGGGACATGCTCAAGGCGATCGGCGGCCCGTAGGCGGGGGCGGGCTCAGTACGAGGGCTGCCGGGAACCGGCCCTGGCGGCCCTCGCCACGGCGACCACGGCACGCTCCAGGGCGTAGGCCGGGTCGTCGGAGCCGCCCTTGACGGCGGCGTCCGCCTGCGCGATCGCCGTCAGCGCCACGGCCACGCCGTCGCCCGTCCAGCCGCGCATCTGCTGGCGGACCCGCTCCACCTTCCACGGCGGCATGCCCAGCTCACGGGCCAGGTCCCCCGGGCGCATGTTCCGCCCGGCCGTCGCCAGCCGCCCGATGCTCCGCACGCCGGACGCCAGCGCGTAGGTGATGCCGGTCGGCGGCTGGCCGACCGCCAGGGCCCAGCGCAGGCGCTCCAGCGCCTCGGCGGCCCGGCCGGTGACCGCCAGGTCCGCCACCTCGAAGCCGGTGGCCTCGGCCCGGCCGCTGTAGTAGCGGGCCACCACGGTCTCGTCGATGGTGCCCTCGACGTCGGAGGTCAGCTGGCTGCACGCGGCCGCCAGCTCGCGCAGATCGCTGCCGAGCGCGTCCAGCAGGGCCTGGCTGGCCTCCGGCGTCGCCGAGCGGCCGAGGGTGCGGAACTCGCCCTTCACGAAGGCCAGCCGCTCGCTCGCCTTGGCGAGCTTCGCGCAGGCCACCTCGCGGCCGCCGGCCTTGCGGCCCGCGTCCAGCAGGCCCTTGCCCTTGGCGCCGCCCGCGTGCACCAGGACCATGATCACTTCTTCGGCGGGAGCCTCGATGTACGCCTTGACCTCCTTCACGGAGTCGGCGGAGAGGTCCTGCGCGGCCCTGACCACGATGACCTTGCGCTCGGCGAAGAGCGAAGGGGTGGTGAGCTCGGCCAGGCTGCCGGGCTGCAGGCCCCCGGGCGGGAGGTCCCGCACATCGGTGTCCGGGTCGGCGGCCTTCGCCGCGGCCACCACCTGGGCCACCGCGCGGTCCAGCAGCAGCTCCTCCTGGCCGACCGCGAGGGTCAGCGGGGCGAGCAGGTCGTCGGGTGCACTCTTCCTGGCCATCGCCTACCAGCATCCCACGGGGCACGGACAGCTCCGGCCGCCCTGGAGAATGGGCGGGTGACCGAAGACCCCACCACTGACCCCACCACCGGGCCCACCACCGAGTCCGTCGCCGAGCCCGTCGCCGAGCCCGTCGCCGCCGACGCAGCCGACCTGCCGGACGACTTCGACCCGCACGCCCGGCAACTGCTCGTCCTGCCCGACCGCGACGCCGCCGAGGAGGCCGCCGAGGAGCTCGGCGCGGACCACCCCGACCTCGGCGAGCCGGAGATCGTCCGGGACGCCCTCGCCGGCGAGGACGACGCCGAGGACGCCCAGTGGCTGGTGGTCGTGGAACCCCCCGAGCACGGCTGGACCCCGGCCCTCCTCGACGCCCTCGACACCGTCGCCGCCTCCCACGACGGCTGGCGCGAGCAACACTGACCCTCCCCCTCGCGGAGGATCGCGTGGGAAGTCGGCCGGGCCGACTTCCCACGCGAGGTGCTGGGTGGTCCCGGTTCGTCGGGCCCGGTCCAGTTCATCGCTCCCCTTGCGCTCCGGGCCCCACCCGGAGCGCACCGGCATGCCCTTCCCC
>NZ_JZWY01000538.1:0-20614 GCF_000966955.1 Streptomyces sp. NRRL S-495 | reverse complement strand
GCCGGGTGGGGGAGGGGGCGGTGACGGATTCGGACACTTGGTTGCACCCATGTGAGTGAGCACTTACCCTCATGGAGTCGGGCCACGAGCGAGACCGGCGAACGAGGCGCGCGGCGCCCCGCCGGCCGTCCCCCGGAGAGCCGAGGAGGCGACCCCATGGGCACATCCCGCACCACCGATCTGACGTTGGACCAGATCGTCGAGATCTATCGCACGATGAGTGTGATCCGGGCCTTCGAGGACCGTCTGCACGGACTGGCGAAGAGCCTCCCCGGCGCGGTCCACCTCTACAGCGGGCAGGAGGCCGTCGCAGCTGGTGTCTGCGCGGCCCTCGCCCCGGACGACTACCTCGCCAGCACCCACCGCGGCCACGGTCACGCGATCGCCAAGGGCTGCGACGTCGAGGCGATGATGAAGGAGTTGTACGGCCGGCCGGACGGGATCTGCGGCGGCAAGGGCGGCTCGATGCACATCGCGGACTTCGACCGCGGCATGCTCGGTGCCAACGGCCTGGCCGGCGGCGGCGTCCCGCTCGCCTGCGGGGCAGCGTTGACGGCCCGCCAGCAGGGCACCGGCCAGGTGTCGGTGGCCTTCACCGGCGACGGCGGCGCCAACCAGGGCGCCGTGCTGGAGAGCCTGGTGCTGGCCCGGATGCTCGACCTGCCGGTGATCTTCGCGATCGAGAACAACGGCTACGCCCAGGCGACCCCGGCCGCCGCCCACTTCTCCGGCACCGACATGGCCCAGCGCGCGGCCGGCTTCGGGATCCCCGGCGCGGTGGTGGACGGCTACGACGTGATCGCCGTGCACGCCGCCACCGCCGAGGCGGTCCGGCGTGCCCGGGCCGGCGAGGGCCCGACCGTGCTGGAGTTCCGGGCCGAGCGCTTCCACGGCCACATGGAGCTCTGGGACGACCAGTCCTACCGGCCGGACGCCGACCCGGAGCGGCTGCGCACCGAGTCCGACCCGCTGCTGCTGCTCCGCTCCCGGATCGCCGACGGCACCGTGGCCGGACCCGCCGCCTTCGAGCTGGACCGGGTCGACCGGGACGCGACCGCCCTGGTCGAGGCAGCCGTCGCGGCCGCCTCGGAGCCCTTCACGGCCGACCCGCGCACCCTGCTCGACCACGTCTACACCCGCTGACCCGCTCCGAGGAGGGAGTCCCATGCGCACGATCACCTACCAGCAGGCCATCGGCGAGGCGCTGGCGCAGCAGATGCGCTTCGATCGCTCGGTGGTTCTGATGGGCGAGGACAGCACCAATGCCTGGGGCCCGACCAAGGGCCTCCACCTGGAGTTCCCGGACCGGGTGCTCGACATGCCGATCACCGAGGCGGCCTTCGTCGGCGCCGCGGTCGGCGCCGCCGCGACCGGACTGCGGCCGGTGGTCGACCTGCTGTTCATCGACTTCGCCACCGTCGCCTTCGACCAGATCGCCAACCAGGCCGCCAAGCTGCGCTACATGGCCGGCGGCCGGATCTCGGTGCCGCTGGTGCTGCGCGCGATGTGGGGCACCGGCCTGCGCCGCGGCGCCCAGCACTCGCAGGCGCTGCACCCGCTCTTCGTCCACCTGCCCGGCCTCAAGGTGGTCGCGCCGTCCAACCCGTACGACGCCAAGGGGCTGATGGCGCAGGCGCTGGTGGACGACGACCCGGTGCTGTTCCTGGAGCACAAGATGCTCTACTTCGTGCCCGGCGGTGTGCCCGAGGAGCCGTACGCGATCCCGTTCGGCTCGGCCAAGGTGGTCCGGCCCGGCACCGACTGCACGGTGGTCGCGATCGGCCGGATGGTGTCGGTCGCGCTCGCCGCCGCCGAGCAACTGGCCGCCGAGGGCGTGCAGATCGAGGTGATCGACCCCCGGACCCTGTCGCCGCTGGACACCTCGACCATCTACGGCAGCGTCGAGCGGACCGGGCGGCTGGTCGTGGTGGACGAGGCCCACCCGCGCTGCAGCCTGGCCACCGACATCGCCGCGCAGGTCGCGCAGGACCGTTTCGCCGCCCTGCGCGGGCCGGTCAGGATGGTCACCGGGCCGCACGCGCCGGTGCCGTTCAGCCCCGAGCTGGAGGACGCCTTCGCCCCCGGCCCGGACCAGGTGGCCGCCGCCGTGCGCGCCACCGGCCTGGTGAAGGACGCGGCCGTCCAGCCGCGCTGACGATCGATCAGTTTCCGTACCGCTGTGCTGCCGGGCCCCGAACGAGGGCCCGCCGACCGAGGAGGAACCGAGTGACGTCCCAACCGTTCGTGAAGCAGCCCGACGAGGGCCGCGCCATCTGGCACGTGGGCGCGCTGCTCCAGTTCAAGGCGACCGGCGCCGAGACCAATGGACAGTTCTGGCTCGCCGAGCAGCTCTCCCCGGCGGGCTACGCCTCGCCGGTCCACCTGCACACCCGCGAGGACGAGTTCTTCATCGTCCAGGAGGGTGAGATGGTGCTGCGGATCGGCGACGACGAGCACAAGGTCGGCCCGGGCGCCACGGTCTTCGCGCCGCGCGGCATCGCGCACCAGTACCGGGTGGAGACCGAGGGCACCCGCTTCCTGGTGCTCGGCACCCCGGCCGGTTTCGAGGAGTGGTTCTTCAAGACCGGCGAGCCGGCCACCAGCCTGGAGCTGCCGCCGCCGCTCCAGGGCCCGCCGGACTTCGCCCGGCTGCTCGGTGAGCTGGCGCCGCTCGGCGTGCAGCTGGTCGGGCCGCCGCCCGGAGTCGGCGGGCCCGCCGGGCCGCCGCGCTGAGCGGTGCCACCGCTGAAGCCTGCCTCGCCGGCCCCGGCGCCCCTCGTGGGCGGCGGGGCCGGCGCGCCGTTCGGGGTGCCCGGCGAAAGAGGTGAGCGGGTACTCACCTGCACGCTATCCTTCGGGTGCCCCTCCGCAGCCGCGGCCCGCTCGGAAGCCGGCCGCCCCGTTCCTTCGGAGCCTTCATGAGTATGCGCGAGCAGATCGTCGACGCCGCCGAGCGGGTGATCCGTGACCTCGGCCTGGCCCGCTGCACCACCAAGGAGATCGCCGAGGTGGCGGGCTGCTCCGAGGGCACCATCTACCGGCACTTCCGCAGCAAGGAGGACGTCTTCCTGGCCGTCCTCGCCGAGCGGCTGCCCGGCCTGCTGCCGGTGCTGCGGGCGCTGCCGGAGGAGATCGGCAGCGAGGGCGAGGTGCGGGCGTCCCTCCAGCAGGTGGCGGAGGAGGCGCTCGCGTTCTACCGCGCGTCGATGCCGATGCTGCTGTCCGTCTTCGCCGAGCCCAAGCTGCTCGACCGCCACCGGGAGTGGATGCAGGCCAACAACGCCGGGCCGCACCGGGCCGTCGAGCTGCTGGCCGACTACCTGCGCCGGGCCCAGCGGACCGATCTGGTCAGCCGGGACGCGGATCCGGTGGCGTCCTCCCAACTCCTGCTCGGCGCCTGCTACCTGGCCGCCTACGGGGGCGTGTTCGCCGCCCCGGGCACCGGGTCGGAGCCGCTGCGGGAGGCGGAGGCCTTCGTCCGGCAGCTCTGGCGGACGCTGGCCCCGGCCCAGTCGGCGCCGGCGCCGGCGCGGGGCCGCGCCAAGGCCCGCTGAACCACCGGGCCCGCTGCACCACCGGGCCCGCCGAACCGCGGAGTGGCCCGTCGCCCGGCGAGAACCGCCGGGCGACGGGCCTTTCGCACGCCCGGGACCGGATCCGCGCCCGTGCCGGCTTCGCACGCCCGGGACCGGAATCCGCCCGGGCGTGCGGCAACGGGGAGGGGCGGACGGCCCGTGGCCGCCCGCCCCTCCCCGCGCTCCCGCCGTGGTCAGCCCTGGAGCCCCAGCACCTGGGCCGCCGCCTCGACCTGGCCGAGGTCCCCGGCGCAGGGCATCAGCAGCAGCTCGTCGCAGCCCGACTCGGCGTACTTGCCGACCAGCCCGCGCAGCTTGCCGGGGTTGTCGGCCGCGCCGCGCAGGATGTGCTCGACGAACGGCCCGGCGTCGCGGTAGTACGACCGCAGGTAGCCCTCGGTGTGCTTGGTGCCGTCCGCGCCGAGCGCGAAGTAGGCGAGCGCCACCAGTCGGGGCGCCCCCTCCCGGCCCTCGGCCGCCCACTGCTCGCGCAACGCCTGGGCGCCCTGGGCGAACATGATCGGGCCGGTGCCGCCGCCGATCCACCCGTCGCCCAGCCGGGCCGCCCGGGACAGCGCGGCCGGGGAGTGCCCGCCGAGGATCAGCTCCGGCCCGTTCGGCCGGATCGGGGCCGGTCCGACCGAGGGCTCCCGGCCGGACTGGGCGTCGGCCCAGTGCCGCCGCAGCTCGGCCACCTGGGTGCCGGTCCGGGCGCCGCGGCCGGCCTTCTCCACCTGGCCGACCTCGAAGTCGTCCGGCCGCGAGCCGACCGCCATGCCGAGGGTGAGCCGGCCGCCGGACAGCCGGTCCACGGTGGCCGCCTGCTTGGCCAGCAGCGCGGTGTTGGCGCGCAGCGGCGAGATCAGGATGCTGGTCGCCAGGCCGATCCGCTCGGTCACCGCGGCGGCCGCGGCCAGCGTGGTGAGCGGTTCCCAACTGCTGTGCACCAGACGGTCGATGGTGCCGAGGGTGGAGTAGCCGGCCTGCTCGGCGAGCCGGGCCCAGGCGACCACGTCGGCGCCGGCCGCACCGGCTAGCGAGGTGGGGAGTCCGATTCCGATCTTCATCGCGTTCACTCGCCTTCGAGCGGCTGGTCGTGGCGGCGGGAGAGCACGTTCTCCATCGAGGCCAGCCGGAAGAACGCCTGCGCGCCCTCACGGCTGGTCATGTCGCGCGGGACGGCGAGGTGCTTCTCCAGCTCCCGCTCGAACTCGCGGACGGCGGGCTGCTGGCTCATGTGCGCGGCGACCAGCGGCAGCGGGCCCTCGATCTCGATCACCCGGACGGCCAGTTCCTTGCCGACGAAGGCCTGGGTGCCGAGGAGCTTGCCGACCACGGTGCCGTCGGGGCTCTTGACGTCGAAGTCCGGGCGGCCGCTCTTGCGGAACAGGTCCTTGACGATGTCCTCGCTGCCCGGCAGCAGCGGGTAGTACAGCGCGTGCCACGTGCTCATGGTCGTCTCCTGGGTTCTCCGGGCCGGGCTCGGCCCGTCGGTGGGTGTGGGGCGGTGCGGGCGGGGTCTCACTGGCTGGTGGTGACGCCGCCGTCCACGTACAGCACCTGGCCGCTGATGAAGCCGGCCCGCGGCGAGGCGAGGAAGGTGACCGCGTCGGCCACCTCGTGCAGCTCGGCGGTGCGGCCCAGCGGGATCCGGCCGAGCACCATCCGCATGAACTCCGGGTTGCTCGCGTTCTCCTGGACGAAGTCGGTGCGGACGAAGCCGGGGGCGACCGCGTTGACCGCGATCCCGTGCCGGCCCCATTCCGCGGCCAGCTGCTTGACCAGCAGGTCCAGTCCGGCCTTGCTGGCGCCGTAGGCGCTGAAGCCGCGCCGGGCGCCGAACTTGCCGCGCACCGAGGAGAGGTGGACGATCCGGCCGCCGCCGGCCGCGATCATCGCCCGGCCGACCGACTGGGAGAGCCAGAAGGCGCCCAGCAGGTTGGTGTCGACGATGGTGCGCCAGTCCTCCTCGGAGATCTCCTCGGCGCCGACGGTGACCAGCGCGCTGGCGCAGTTCACCAGGACGTCGATGCCGCCCCAGTCGGCGGTCACGGCCGCCACCAGCCGGTCCACGTCGGCGCGGTCGGCGACGTCCACGGCGTGGGGCACCACCGTGCCGCCGCGGGCGGCCAGCGGCGCGAGCCGCTCGGCGGTCTCCTCGGCCTTCTTCAGCGAACGGCCGGCCACCGCGACCCGGGCGCCCTGGGCGGCGAGGTCCGCCCTGGGCGGGAGGTCCTCGGCGACGGCGGCGCCGATGCTGCCGTAGCCGCCGACCAGCAGGACCCGGCTGCCGAGGAACTCCCGGTCGGCGGGGACGCGTTCGGGTGCGGGCCGGGGCGGGGCGGCGAAGCCGGGGGGCGGCCCGCCGGCTCCCGGAGGGGGTCCGCCGAAGCCGGCGGGCGGTCCTCCGAATCCCGGCGGCGGCCCGCCGGCCCCCGGGGGTGGCCCGCCGAAGCCAGGGGGCGGTCCGCCGGCGCCGGGGGGCGGTCCGCCGCCGGGGCGTCCGCCGGGCGGCCCGGACGGTGGGGTCGGTGCGGCTGCCGTCATGACAGCACCTCCCTGTCGCGTGTCGGTGGTGCGGGGAATCCGACGGAGCGTCGGATCGGGGGACGCCGGGGGTGGTGATGAGCCCGGGCCCGGTGCTGTCCGGGTCCGCTCGGCCGGCGTCGGGTCCGGTCCCGCCCGGTGCGGGCGGGACCGGATTCAGTTCGCGTCGGGTGCGCCGGGCAGGCCGAACAGCCCGGCGGCGTTGTCGTGCCGGATCCGCGCGACATCGGCCGGGGCCAGGCCGAGCCCGTCCAACCGGGCCAGCGAGGCGTCCAGCGGCGCGCTCATCGGCGGGGAGTCGGTGCCGAACATGACGTTGCCGGCCCCGAAGGCGTCGACGGCGGCGGCCACGGCCCGCAGGCTCGGGGTCGCGGTGTCGACGAAGACCCGGCGCAGGGCCTCGGCCAGCGGCGGGACGACGGGCCCGGTCGGCGCGGCGCCCGGTCCGCCGGGTCCCCCCGGCCGGCCCGGCCCACCGGTCCCCGGTCCGCCGGGACCGCCGGCCCCGGGACCGCCGACCCCCGGCGGAGGCCCGCCGGGAGCGCCGGCCGGAGGTCCGCCCGGCGCACCGCCGGGAGGCCCGCCCGGGGCCGCGCCCGGCCGGCCGAAGGTGACCGGCATCCGCCGGGCCAGCTCCAGCCGCTCCAGCAGCAGCGGCAGCCCGCCGCCGCAGACCGGGGCGACGATCCGCAGTTCCGGGTACTTCTCCAGCCACCCGGCGAACAGCACCGCCGCCGTCCCCAGCGTGACGTCGCAGGGCCGGGCGATCTGCTCGACCAGCCGCAGGTCGTCGAGCTCCCCGGCCCCGGCCGGTTCGGCCGGCGGGTGCAGCATCACCGGGGTGCGGTACTGCGCGGCCATCGCGAAGAAGGCGTCGGCCTGCGGAGTGTCCAGGAACCGCCCCTCGATGCTGGAGTTGACCATCAGTCCGACGAATTCGTCCTGCTCCAGCCGCTTGGCGGCGGCGGCGAGTTCGGCGTCGGAGCCGAGCGGGTTGGTGTAGACGTAGCCGCGCAGCGCCGCGGGCCGGGCCCGGACCTGCTCGCCCAGCCAGTCGTGGAAGCGTTCGAGGGTGTCCAGCGGCTGGCGGTAGTTGTCCAGCCCGGGCGTGCGCACCATGGTGCCCGCGCCGACGGGACTGCCGACCAGGGACATGGTGATCCCGGCCGCCGCCTTGAGCTCCACCATGCCGTCGACGTCGACGAGGCTCGGCGGCATGGGGAAGCGGCGGAAGAGTTCGGGCGACGTGATGTGGCCGTGCACATCGATCGTCATCGGCTCGGCACCTCCTGGGATGTCCGCCGGCCGGTCGGCACGGCGGGGTGGTCGCGGGCCCTGGGCTCTCGGTGAGTGAGTGCCCGCTCGCACCGTAGGGTGCGTCCGGTGGGCGCGTCAACATGGCCCGGAATCCGGGAGGTTGGTGCAACGAACCGGCTGGGCGGACGGCCCGGAACGGCCGGGACGCGGTCCGTGACGGCCGGGGCGACGTCCCAGCCCGGTGGAGACGGATGCCTCCTGACACTGGGACCGCCCGGCGGCAAGGATGAGGCGGCGGGGCAGCCCCGGGGGCCGAGATGCCCCGGCCCCCGGGGTCCCGTGTCTCTCGCATCGGGCGACCCCGCCCCGGTTCGCCGCATCGACGCGGCGGACATTCCGCGATCCCGGATCGATTCGAGGAATCGATATGAAGGACATGAAGGATAATTCGGACGTCTGGTTGGTTACCTCGTCCAGCGTTCAGCTCGGCACGCTCTGGATCATGAAGACCTCGATCCTGCCGATGCTCAACTCCCTGCCCTACGACCGGTACGTCAACACCTGCCAGCTGATCGACATGCACGTGTTCCACCCGATCGCCTTCTGGAACGGCCTGGCCACCGCCGCTGTCGGCGCCACCAAGGCCGTCCGGTCGGAGAGCAAGGTGGCCAAGGTGCTGTACGCGGCCGGCACCGTCGGCATGGCGACCGTCGCGGTCGCCTCCGAGGGTGTCAACCGGCCGATCTGGCGCCAGATCGAGCGCTGGAGCCCGTACCGCGACACCGATGCCGCGTGGCGCGGCAAGCGCCGCCGCTGGCACCTGGCGCACGAGACCCGGACCATGGGCGCGATCGGCGCGGCGGCCTGCTTCGTCCTCGCCTCGCTCATCTGACCGGTCCGCTCCCCGCACCTCGCGCCGCAGTGCGCACCGGCCGGCTCCCGGAGCCTCCCCGTACCCAGGACCGGCCGCCGCCCCACGCCCACCCGGACCGCCCTCGGCCGCGCACCGGCCGGGGCCGTCCGCCGAGCAAAGGACTGTCATGACCTCGTCCACCGAGAGCGCGGTGGAGGCCAACAAGGCCCTCATCCGCGAGCTGACCGAGCGGGCGTTCAACGACGGCGACCTCTCCGCCATCGGTGACCGCTTCGCCGAGGACTACGTGGTGCACGCCCCCGGCCTGCCCCCGATGCCCCCCGGCCCGGACTCCTTCCGGCAGGCCGTGCTGCTCTGGCGCAACGCCTTCCCGGACGTCAACGTGACCGTGGAGGACGTGGCCGGCGACGGCGACCGCGTCTACGCCCGGTTCACCACCCGCGGCACCCACCAGGGCCAGCTGTTCGACATCCCGCCGACCGGCAAGCCGGTCACCGTGCACGAGATGTCCTGCCACCGGATCGTCGACGGCCGTGTCGTCGAGTCCTGGATCGGCGACAACGTGCCCCGGATCCTGCTCGACATCGGCGCCATCCAGCCGGTCGGCCGCCCGCAGCACTGAAGCCGCGGCGCCGAACACCGGCCCGGAAGAGCCCACCGAGAGCCCGAGAGCGCCCGAGAGCGCCCGAGAGAGCCCGAGAGAGCCCGTACCCCGAGGGGAGCCCGCATGCACCGCACACTGATCATCGCCCGGATGCTGCCCGGCGCGGAGGGCGACGTCGCCCGCGTGTTCGGTGAGTCCGACGAGACCGAACTTCCCCGTCTCGCCGGCGTCACCCACCGCTCGCTGTACAAGCTCGGCGATGCCTACGTCCACCTGCTGGAGACCGACGACCCGGGCCAGGAGGCGGTCGACGCCGCCCGCCGCCACCCGGAGTTCGCCCGGGTCAGCGAACGGCTCACCCCGTTCATCTCCCCCTACCTGCCCACCTGGCGTTCGCCGCAGGACGCGGTCGCCCAGTGCTTCTACACCTGGGAGTCCGGCACCGGCGGTCGGTGAGCCCGCCCTCCGCCGGCGGCGCCGGCCGAACGGGGGCCCGTTCACCCCGGACGGCCGCGCCGCGGGGCCCAGGAGCAGTCCCTACACCGGAGAAACGAGAGGCAGCACCATGACCGACCACCAGGCCGGCGGGACGACCACGGTCGTCACCGCGGAGGAGATCGAGAACGTCCTCATCACCAGCGCCGGCGCGGCGCCGGACGTGTTCGAGGGCTCCCGGCACGTCCCCCTGGAGGAGCTCGGCCTCGACTCGCTGGCCGTGCTGGAGCTGGAGGCGGTGATCGCCGACCGTTACGGCCTGAAGGTCCCGGACGGCGCCGTCGCCCTCAGCGTCGACCAGATCGTCGCCGAGCTGCAGACCGCCGGGGCGGTGGGCTGAGCGATGGCCGGACACACCGAGAACAGCATCGTCATCCAGGCCCCGCTCAAGCTCGTCTGGGACGTCACCAACGACGTCGCCGGCTGGCCGGAGCTGTTCACCGAGTACGCGTCCGCCGAGATCGTCGAGCGCCGCGGCGAGACCGTCCGGTTCCGGCTCACCATGCACCCGGACGAGGAGGGCCGGATCTGGAGCTGGGTCAGCGACCGCACCGTCAACGTCGCCGACCGCACCGTCCACGCCCACCGGGTGGAGACCGGCCCGTTCGCCTACATGCAGATCCACTGGCGGTACGAGGAGCTGCCCGAGGGCGGCGTCCGGATGACCTGGATCCAGGACTTCTCCATGAAGCCCGTCGCCCCGGTCGACGACCAGGGCATGACCGAGCGGCTGAACATCAACTCGCCCGTGCAGCTGGAGATCATCCGGCAGAAGGTCGAGGCCCTCGCCGCCGGTTCCACCGCCGTCCCCGCCGAAAAGGAGTGAGCGCCGTGGCCGCCAGGAACATCCGCATCATTTCCGCCGACGACGTCCCCGCCAACCGCAAGCGCGGCGGCGAGACCCGCGCGGTGCTCTCGCCCGCCACCTGCGGCGCGACCTCCGGTTTCATGGGGACCGCCCGGCTCCAGCCGGGGGAGCGGATCACCGAGCACTACCACCCGTACAGCGAGGAGTTCCTGCTGCTCGTCCGCGGCGAGCTGACCCTCGACCTGGACGACAAGCCCTTCGAGCTGTTCGCCGGCCAGGGCGTGCTGATCCCCAAGGACATCCGCCACCGGCTGCGCAACACCGGCTCGGAGGAGGCCTTCGCGGTCTTCCACCTCGGCCCGCTGGCGCCGTCCCCCGAGCTCGGCCACGTCGACACCGAGGACGGCCCGGGCACCAAGGCCGAGGGCCACATAGTGCTGGGGGAGCGATGACCGCTTCCCCGTCCACGGGTGACCGCCGCGTCGTGGTCACCGGGATCGGCGTGGTGGCCCCCGGGGGCACCACCCGCGAGACCTTCTGGGAACTGATCACCTCGGGCCGCACCGCGACCCGTCGGATCTCCGCCTTCGACCCCTCGGCGTTCCGCTCGCAGATCGCCGCCGAGGCCGACTTCGACCCGGTCGCGGCCGGCCTCACCCCGCTCGAGCTGCGCCGCGCCGACCGCTACGTGCAGTTCGCGCTGGCCGCCTCCCAGGAGGCGGTGCTGGACGCCGGACTGGAGCTCGACGAGCGCACCCGGGAAGCCACCGGTGTGGTGCTCGGCTCGGCGGTCGGCGGCACCATCGTCCTGGAGGACGAGTTCGTCGTCGCCAGTGACTCCGGCCGCAACTGGCTGGTCGACCCCGACGTCACCAGCCCGTTCCTCTACCAGGGCCTGATCCCGAGCAGCCTGGCCGCCGACGTGGCCGTCCGGCACGGGGCGCACGGCCCGGCGGTGGTCGTCTCCACTGGCTGCACCTCCGGCATCGACGCCATCGGCCACGCCTACCAGCTGCTGATGGACGGCGAGGCCGAGGTGATGATCACCGGCGCCTCGGACTCCCCGATCTCCCCGGTCACCGTCGCCTCCTTCGACGCCATCAAGGCCACCACCCCGGACAACGACGACCCGGCGCACGCCTCCCGGCCGTTCGACCGGGACCGGCACGGCTTCGTGCTGGGCGAGGGCTGCGCGGTGCTCGTCCTGGAGGAGCTGGAGCACGCCCGCCGGCGCGGCGCCCGGATCTACTGCGAGGTGGTCGGCTACGCCAACCGCGGCAACGCCTTCCACATGACCGGTCTGCGCCCGGACGGCCTGGAGATGTCCGAGGCGATCACCGAGACGCTGCGCCAGTCCCGGCTCAACCCCGAGGACATCGGCTACATCAGCGCCCACGGCTCCGGCACCCGGCAGAACGACCGGCACGAGACCGGCGCCTTCAAGCGCTCGCTCGGCCACGCCGCCTACGGGGTCCCGATCAGCTCGATCAAGTCGATGGTCGGCCACTCGCTGGGCGCGATCGGCGCGATCGAGATGGCCGCCTGCGCGCTGGCGGTCGACCGCGGGGTCGTCCCGCCGACCGCCAACTGGCAGAACCGCGACCCCGAGTGCGACCTCGACTACACGCCCAACACCGCCCGCGAGGTGCGGGTCGGCGCGGCGCTCTCGGTCGGCAGCGGCTTCGGCGGCTTCCAGTCCGCGATGCTCTTCGCCAAGCTGGGGAGGGGCCGATGAGCGCACGACGTGCCGTCATCACCGGCATCGGCGTGGTCGCGCCGAGCGGCATCGGCAGCGAGGCGCACTGGAAGTCGGTCTGCGGCGGGGAGAGCCGGATCGCTCCGATCACGCTCTTCGACGCCGGCCAGTACGAGACCACGCTGGCCGGCGAGGTCCCGGACTTCGACGTCAGCCGGTACGTCGAGCGCCGGCTCCAGGTGCAGACCGACCGGTGGACCCACCTCGCCTACGCGGCGGCCGAACTGGCCTTCGGCGAGGCCGAGCTGGACCCGTCCACGGTCGAGCCGTACAAGCTGTCGGTGGCGCTCGCCAGCTCCTCCGGCGGCAACCAGTTCGGCCAGCGCGAGCTCCAGCGGCTCTGGCAGCCGGACACCTCGCGGACCGTCGGCGCCTACCAGTCGATCGCCTGGTTCTACGCCGCGACGGTCGGGCAGCTGGCCATCAAGCACCAGGCCAAGGGCCCGTCCAGCGTCCTCGTCTCGGAGGGCGCCGGCGGCCTGGACTCGCTGGCCCACGCCGCCCGGCTGGTCCGCCGGGGCGCCGACGTGGTGCTCGCCGGCGGCACCGAGGCACCGCTCGGCCCGTACGCGCTCGCCTGCCAGCAGCGCAGCGGCCGGCTCTACACCGGCTCCGACCCGGCCGAGGCCTACCTGCCCTTCGACGAGCGGGCGGCCGGCTACGTTCCGGGCGAGGGCGGGGTGGTGTTCGTGGTCGAGGACCTCGACCACGCGCTCGCCCGCGGTGCCCGGATCCGGGCCGAGATCGCCGGCTGGTCCGCCACCCAGGACGCCGTGGCCGCCAGCCGGACCGCCTCCGGCTCGGTCCGCCAGTACGCCAGGGCGCTCGGCATCGCCGTCGAACGGGCCGGCCTCACCCCGGGTGACGTCGACGTGACCTTCCCGGACGCGGTGGGCCTGCCCGCCTACGACCGCACCGAGGCCGAGGCGCTGCGCGCGGTCTTCGGCGACGCCGGCCCGGCCGCCGTCACCACCCAGAAGCCGCTCACCGGCCGCCTCTACCAGGGCGGCAGCGCACTGGACGCGGCCACCGCGGTGCTCGCCATGGACAACGGCCTGATCCCGCCCTCGGCGGGCCCGGCCCGTCCGGCGGACGGCTGCGACCTGGCCTTCGTCCGCGAGGAGCAGGCCACCGAGGTGCGCACCGCGCTGATCGGCGCCCGCGGTTTCGACGGCTTCAACAGCGCCGTCCTGCTGCGCGCGCACTCCTGACACCCACGAGCACCACGACCCGGAAGGAGACCGTCATGCCGGTCGACGAGGGCGCGGCACAGGGCCGCGTGCTCTTCCTGATCACCGTCAAGGAGGAGCGCCGGGAGGACTTCCTCAAGGCGTACGAGCAGATCCGCCACCTGGTCGCCGAGGGCGTCCCCGGACACGTGCGCGACCAGGTCTGCCAGTCCTCCACCGACCCGGAGCAGTGGCTGATCACCAGCGAGTGGCGCTCGCTGGACGACTTCGTCGCCTGGGAGCGGACCGAGGAGCACCGGGACCTGGTGCGCCCGATGCGCGAGTGCTTCAGCGACGCGAAGTCCATCCGCTTCCACATCAAGGCCGAGACCTCGCGGGACACCCCGAAGGCGGGCCTTTCCACTCCTACCACCGCGGGGTGAGGTCATGACACGGACTCTGATCATCGGCGGCAGCGTCGCCGGCCTGGTGGCCGCGCTGGCGTTCGCCGACCTGGGGCACGACGTCACCGTGCTGGAGCGGGACGCCAACGAGGCCCCCGACACCGTCGACGAGGCGCACGGCGACTGGCAGCGGCCGACCGTGCCGCAGCTCCACCACTCGCACGCCTTCGGCTCGCTCGGCACCAACCTGCTGCGCGAGCGGCTGCCCTCCGTCTACCAGGCGCTGGTCGCGGCCGGCGTGCGGGAGATCGAGCTCGGCAAGGCCATGCCGCCGACCCTGGCCGACAAGACGCCGCACCCGGCCGACGCCGAGCTGCGGATGCTCGGCAGCCGGCGGACCACCTTCGAGCTGGTCCTCCGCCAGGAGGCGCTGCGCAAGCCGGGCATCTCGCTGCGCCGGGGCGAGACGGTGCGCGGTCTGACCGTCGCCGACCGCGGCCCGGCCCGGGTGACCGGTGTGGTCACCAAGGACGGCCGCACCATCGCCGCCGATCTGGTGATCGACGCCAGCGGCCGCCGCTCGCAGGGCCACGAGTGGCTGCGCGAGCACGGCCTGGCCGAGCCGGAACTCGTCGCGCAGAGCGCCGACATCACCTACTACACCCGCTACTACCGCGCGCACGGCCCGCGCCCGGTCGGCCCGCTCAACCGGGGCTTCGGCGCCGGCGGGCTCTGGGACCACTACACCGGCGTGATGTTCCTCGGCGACAACAACACCTTCGCCATCTCGTTCGGCATCCTGCCGGACGACACCGAGCTGAAGCAGATGCGCGCCGAGGACGTCTTCACCGCCGTGGTCCGGGCCACCCCGCTGCTCGCCCCCTGGGTGTCGCCGGAGGCCTCCGACCCGATCTCGCCGGTGCACGCGATGGCGGGCCTGGACAACTCGCTGAAGCTGTACGGGCAGGACGCCCAGCCGGTGCCCGGCTTCCTTCCGGTCGCCGACGCCGTCTGCACCACCAACCCGGCGTTCGGCCGCGGCGTCTCGCTGGCCATCGCCCATGTGCTCGGCCTGGCCGACCTGGTGCGCGAGCACCCGGAGCCGGACGCCGAGCAGGCCGCGCTGGCGGCCGGCCTGGCCGGGCGGACCTTCCGGCCGTGGTTCGAGGACGCCGTCCGCAACGACGCGGGCCGGGCCCGGCTCTGGCGGGCCACCGTGGCCGGCCAGCAGCTGCCGCCGCTGCCGCCGGACGTGCTCACCTTCGGCACGGTCGCCGAGGCGGCCGGCACCGACGAGGTGGTCTGGCGCCGGCTGGTCCGCACCATGATGTCGCTCGACAACCCGGCCGGCCTGTACGAGGACGAGGAGATCCGGCTGCGGGTCAAGCAGGCGGTCGCGGGCGGGCCCCCGCCGTTCCCCGCCCCGGACCGGGCGACCCTGGTCGACATCGTCCGCCGCGCTGCCAACTGACGCATCGTCACCATCGCGTCGAGCGACGCCGGTTCCACCTCGTCGAGCGACGCCGCTGTACCGCACGGCCCCGCTCTGTTGCACGGCCCCGCTGTACCGCACGGCCCCGCATCGCACCGTCGCACAGCTACAGGAGGAGAGTCATGAAGGTCGTCGACCACCCCAACGCCAAGCTCATGGAAGCGGTCTACGCCGCGTTCACCGTGGGCGACGTGCAGAAGGCGGCCAGCTACTGGACCAAGGACTGCGTGCACTACTACCCGGGCACCAGCGAGCTGTCCGGCGCGCACGAGGGCATCGAGTCCGCACTGGCCTTCGCCGGCCGGATGTTCGAGATCTGCCAGGGCCGGATCACGATGGAGATCCACGAGATCGGCGCGAGCGACTCGTTCGCCTTCGCCACTGTCTTCACCCGCTACGAGCGTGAGGGCAAGAGCCTGGAGATGCCCTTCGTCAACGTCGCGCGGATCCAGGACGGCCTGATCGCCGAGTTCTGGACCTACCCCGAGGACCAGTACGCCGTCGACCAGTTCTGGGCCTGACCGCCCCCCGACTATTGAGAGGTCGCATCATCATGGCAGGCATCATCAGCAGCTGGGGTGACAACACCAACGGCCAGCTCGGCGACGGCGGGACGGTCAACCGGACCACCGCGCAGGACATCAAGGGCCTGGAGAACGTGGTCAAGGTGGCGGCCGGCAGCGGCCACGCGCTGGCCCTGACCGGCGACGGCGAGCTCTGGGGCTTCGGCCGCAACGCCTTCGGCCAGCTCGGCGACGGCTCCACCGAGAACCAGGCCACCCCGGTCCGCACCGTCGGACTGCCCGGCCGGGTCCGCTCGGTCGGCGCCGGCGGCGGCCACACCGCCGCCCTGCTGGAGGACGGCACCGTCTGGGCCTGGGGCGCCGGCTTCTTCTGCGCCCTCGGCGAGGCCAACTTCGGCGTGCAGCCGGTCCCGGTCCGGGTCGACGGCCTGGAGGACGTCGTCGAGCTGGCGGTCGGCGGCGCGCACAACCTCGCGCTCAAGGCCGACGGCACCGTCTGGTCCTGGGGCCGCGACGACCGCGGCCAGCTGGGCGACGGCCCCGGTTCGACCCGCGAGGGCCGGATCGTCCGCTCCTACATGACCGCCTCCTTCGACTGCCGGCCGCGCCCGGCCGTGATCGAGAACCTGGAGCCGGCCGTCAAGCTGAGCGCCGGCGGCGGCCACAGCATGGTCGTGCACGCCGACGGCACCGCCTCGGTCTGGGGCTTCAACGACCGCGGCCAGCTCGGCGACGGCACCACCGAGGACCGCGCCGCCCCGCAGAAGGTCGCGGGCCTGCGCTCGGTCACCCAGCTGGTCGGCGCCTACCACCACACGGTGGCGCTGCTGGCCGACGGCACCGTCTGGGCCTGGGGCCTCAACGACGGCGGCCAGCTCGGCGACGGCACCACCGCCGACCGCGCGGTGCCGGCCCCGGTGCCGGGTCTGACCGGCGTCAAGGCCGTCTCCGCCAGCGGCGGCGGCACCGACGCGGCCCCCGGCAACGGCGGGCACGCGCTGGCGCTGCTGGCCGACGGCTCGGTGCAGGGCTGGGGCTGGAACAACTGGGGCCAGCTGGCCGCCGGTCAGGTCCAGATCGTCCCCACCCCGACCCGGATCGCGCTGACCGGCCCGGCCGTGGGTGTCGCGGCCGGCGGTGAGATCCCGCCGACCAACAAGTTCATGGCCAACCCCGGCGGTGGCTTCGCCTTCGCCCTGCTGGGCTGAGCCCAGGCCGTGCGCAACCGCCGGGCGGCCCGGCCCGTCCGGGCCGCCCGGCGCGGGGCCGTCCGGCCCGTCCACCCATGACCGCTGACCTCGGGCCGGGGGCGCCGTCCGCCCCCGCCCCGGTCCCCGCAGGGAGGCCTCACCCCATGACCGCCGTTCCCCAGACCGCCCCTGCTTCGGCCGGCGCGGTGTTCCTCTCCGAATTGATGTTCCCGTCCACCCCGCGCTGCCTGGCGCTGGCCGCCGAGTTCAAGCTCGCCGAGCTGCTGGCCGAGGGCCCGCTGCCGGTGGCCGAGCTCGCCGAGCGCGCCGGAGCGACCGCGAGCGCGCTGGCCAAGGTGCTCTCGCTGCTCACCGAGGACGGTGTGTTCGAGGAGGTCGAGCCCGGCGTCTTCGCCAACACCGAGCTCTCCGAGCTGCTCCGCCCGGGCGTGCCCGGTTCGATGGACGCGATGGCCCGGATGGTCGGCGCCGAGTGGCTCTGGGCCTCCTGGGGCGCGCTGGACCACAGCCTGGCCACCGGGAAGCCCGGTTTCGAGAAGGTGCACGGCACCGCGCTCTGGCCCTGGCTGCAGAAGAACCCGTCCGCCGCCGCGACCTTCAACCAGGCGATGACCGACTTCACCGACGCGCTCGCCGACGCCCTGGTGTCCGCGTACCCCGAGTTCGCCGAGGCCGGCGCGGTCTGCGACCTCGGTGGTGGGCAGGGCACCTACCTGGCCGCGATCCTGCACAAGTACGACGCCCTCGCCCGCGGCGTGCTGGCCGACCTGCCGAGCGTCATCGAGCAGGCCAGGACCCAGCCCGACGTCGCCAAGCTGGCCGAGCAGGGCCGACTGGACTTCGAGCCGGTCGACTTCTTCGCCGGGGTCCCGGCCGGGATCGGCGCCTACGGGCACTCCTGGCCGGACGACGCGCTGGTCCGGCTGCTGCGCAAGTGCCGGGAGGCCTCGCCGGGCGCCCGCTTCGTCGCGGCGGAGCTGGTGCACCGCGAGGGCGTGCCGAAGTTCGTGAAGAACTTCGACCTGGTCATGCTGGTCACCATGAGCGGCGAGGTCCGCACCGAGGAGCAGTTCGCCGAGGTCTTCCGGCGCGGCGGCTACCGGCTCAACCGGGTGGTGTCGACCGGGACGGCGTTCTCGCTGCTGGAGGCCGTGCCGGACCCCGACCCGCTGGACTGACCGGACGCCCGGAGCCGCCCGGGGGAGAAATCCTCCGGGCAGTTCCCGGAGAATTTCCGGACGGTACTGCGAGACGGTATCGCGAGGCGGTATTGCGAGAGGGCCCGGATCCGATTTCGGATCCGGGCCCGCGGTATTCCCTCCGGGTGTTTCCCGGAGGGATCGCGCCACTCAGTCGAAGCGGAATTCCGAAAGGCCGCCGCGGGAGCGGTAGCCGAGCGAGCCGAACAGTGCCTGCACACTGTCGTTGCCCTCGGCGGTGACCGCCATGCCGACCAGCCCCTCGGCGCGCACCTCGGTCGAGGACTCGGCGAGCAGCGCCCGGGCGTACCCGCCACGCCGGGCGTCGGGCCGCGAGTAGATCGGTCCGTAGCGCACCACGCCCGCGACGGCGGCGGTCCGGCCGAGGATCGCGACGGGTTCGCCGTCGAGCTCCCAGGCCCGCAGCAGGCCGCCGGCGATCTGGCCCCGGACGGAGCGCGAAGCCATCTCCCGGCTGAGCCCGGCGCCGTGCGCGGCCTCCAGGCACCAGTCGGTGAACAGCTCCGCCTCCTCCTCGCGGGCGGCCCTGGACTGCCCCTCCGGGGCCGGGCGGCCGTCGGCGGTGACCGCCCCGTCCAGGCACAGCATCCGCTCGCGGCGGTCGGCCCTGGCCGGTCGGCCGGTGGCCTCGGACCAGGCCGCGGCGAAGGCGGCGGCCGCCGCGTCCGGCCCGATCACGNCGGCCCGATCACGCCGGGCAGGAGGTCGGGCCCGGCGCCCAGTTCGGCGCCGAGTGCGGCCGCGGCGGCCGTCGGCATCCCGCTCAGCACGACCAGGTGCGGCGCCGTGAACGCCGCGACGCCGACCACCGGCGCCGTGTCCGAAGCCGGGTCCTCGACCCGGCTCCAGGCTATCGGCGGGGCGGTCGGCGGGCGGAATTTCGCGCCGGCCAGCATGGTCAGCAGGATGGAATTCTCGACGGGGTTGCCGGCAATCCACTCACCGGTTTCCGAGATGAACTCTTCGGTGTTCCTCGTGGTTTTTACGAACATATCGAAAAAATAGCCGGAGGGTGGATTGCTGGCAATGGGACGAGTGGGAACGGGCCCCGGTGCGTCCGGTTCCGGTCAGTTCGCGCCGGGCCGCCCGGCACCCGGCCCGCCCTGGCCCGGAGCACCCTGGCCGCCCTGCGCACCCGGACGGCCCTGGCCGCCCTGCGCACCGGGACCGCCCTGGCCGCCGCCGGGCCGCCCCATCGTCCCGGCCGTGACGCCGGCCGTCATGCCGCCGTCCAGCCCGAACAGCGAGCCGGTGACGAAGCTCGCCGCGTCGCTGCCGAGGAAGACCACCGCGTTGGCGACCTCCTCCTCGGTCGCGATCCGCCCCAGGGCGGTGGCCGCGCCGGCCCGCTCCAGCGCGCCCGGCTGCCCGCCGACCCGCTGGCGGAAGTCCTCCGTGTCGACCGGGCCGGTGATCAGCGCGTTGACCCGGATGCCCGCCGGGCCGGCCTCCAGCGCGGTGGCCCGGGTCAGGCCGACCACACCGTGCTTGGCCGCGGTGTACGCGCCCAGGCCGAAGGCGGTGCCCTGGACGCCGGCGGTGGAGGCGTTGTTGATGATGCTGCCGCCGCCGCTCGCCCGCATGGCGGCGATCTCGTGCTTCAGCGAGTGGTAGGTGCCGATGAGGTTGACCGCGATCACCGCGTCGAAGGCGTCCGCCGGGACCCGGTCCAGCGGGCCGAACGCCCCGCCGCCGCCGGCGTTGTTGAAGGCGATGTCGAGGCGACCGTGTCGCTCGACCGTGGTACTCACCAGGCGGGCGACGTCATCCTCGACGGTGACGTCGGCGGCGACGAAGTCCGCCTGCCCGCCCTTCTCCCGGATCCGCTCCACCACGGCGTTGCCCAGCTCGGCCCGGCGGCCGGAGACCACGACGTGCGCCCCGGCGGCGGCGAGCGCCAGTGCGGCGGCTGCCCCCATGCCCGAGGTAGAACCGGTCACGAGCGCGATCTTCCCCTGGAGTTGGCTCATCGTTAGCTGCCCTTCCGGGCGGCCGCGGCCGCCCTTGACGTTGGCTCTTGACGGCTAATTTTGATTGTATAGTCTATACGAATTCAAGCTCGGAGCAAGGTCTCCGAGCCGGCGGACGCCTCTCAAGGAGTACCCAATGAGCGCCCCGTACGCTGCACCCGCCCCGGAAGTGCCACGTAAAACCTTCTTGACGATCTTTGCTGCCCTGGTGCTTGCCATGTTCCTGGCAGCCCTGGACCAGACGATCGTGGCGACGGCCCTGCCGACCATCGCCGGTGACCTCGGCGGCGTGACCCACCTGGCCTGGGTCATCACCGCCTACATGCTGGCCGCCACCGCGGCCACGCCGCTCTGGGGCAAGCTGGGCGACCTCTACGGCCGCAAGCTGATGTTCCAGTCGGCGATCACGATCTTCCTGCTCGGCTCGGCGCTGTCCGGCCTCTCCGCCAACATCGGCCAGCTGATCGGCTTCCGTACTCTCCAGGGTCTGGGCGCCGGCGGTCTGATGGCGCTGGCCATGGCCCTGATCGCCGAGCTCGTCCCGCCCCGCGAGCGCGGCAAGTGGCAGGGCTATGCGCAGTCCTGCTTCGTGATCGCCGGTGTGGTCGGCCCGCTGATCGGCGGCGCCTTCGTCGACCACCTGTCGTGGCCGTGGATCTTCTACATCAACCTGCCGATCGGCGCGGTCGCGCTGGTGGTCGTCAGCTC
>NZ_JZWY01000537.1:0-12512 GCF_000966955.1 Streptomyces sp. NRRL S-495 | reverse complement strand
CGTCAGCTCGGTGCTGAAGCTGCCGGTCAACAAGCAGAAGAAGAAGCTCGACTACCTCGGCTCGGCGCTGCTCAGCTCCGCCATCGTCGCGATCCTGCTGGTCTCGGTCTGGGCCGGTGACCAGTACTCCTGGGGCTCGGTCCAGATCATCGGCCTGCTGGTGCTCGCCGCGGTGCTGCTGGCCGGCTTCGTCCTGCAGGAGAAGCGGGCCAGCGAGCCGGTCGTCCCGCTGGAGCTGTTCAAGGACCCGGTCATCCTGGTGGCCACCGTCGGCCTCTTCCTCGCCTCGATCTCGCTCTTCGTGGCGACCGTCTACACCCCGCTCTTCCTCCAGGTCGCCAACGGGGACACCGCCACCGAGTCCGGGCTGCTGCTGGTCCCGCTGATGATCGCGACCGTGGTCAGCCTGACCGTCTCGGGCAAGGTCGTCGCGGCGACCGGCAAGTACAAGCTGTTCCCGATCGCGGGCCTGCTGATCATGGCGGTCGGCCTGTACCTGATGTCGACCCTCAAGGCCGACTCCTCCCAGGTGGCCGCAGGCGGCTTCCTGGCGGTGTTCGGTATCGGCTTCGGTCTGGTCACCCAGGTGCTCATCGCGGCGGTGCAGAACTCCGTCGAGATGCGCCAGCTGGGTGTGGCGACCGCCGCGGCGAACTTCTTCCGCTCGCTCGGTGGCGCCATGGGTGTGACCGTCTTCGGTGCCATCCTCAACGCCCAACTGCGCGACCAGCTGCCGAAGAAGGTGCCGGCCGAGGCGCTCGCGCGGCTCGGCACGGACGGTCTGCTGACCTCGCCGGCCAAGGTCCGGGCGCAGGCGCCCGAGGTGCGCGACGGTGTGGCCTCGGCGCTGGCCGAGTCGCTGCACACGGTCTACCTGATCGGCATGGTCATCGCGCTGCTCGGCGCCCTGGTCGTGGTCTTCCTCCAGGAGCGTCCGATGCGGGCGCCGATGGGCGCGCCCGGCGGCAAGGGCCCCGGCGGCCAGGGTGGCCCGGGCGGTCCCGGCGGCCAGCACCAGGGCCAGGGCGGCCCCGGTGGCGGCCAGTGGCAGGGTCAGGGCGGCCAGGGCGGCGGCCAGGGCCAGGGTGCGCCCGGCGGCGGCCAGTGGCAGGGCCAGGGCCAGGGTGCCCCGGCAGGTCAGGGCCAGGGTCAGGGCGGCCAGGGCGGTCAGTCCGGGCACGCCGGCCCCGCGGGCGGGCGGCCGGAGACCGCGGCCGGCTGACGGCCGCCGCTCCGCCCCGGTCGACCGACCGGTGTCCGCCCCGATAGCCCCTCCTCCCCTACCGTTACCCCCGGCGGTGGGGGAGGAGGCTTGTCCGGGGCCGGAACTGATCGCACGTCAGCACTGGATACGGCTCGAAACGGACGCCGAAAGCCGTCGCGGAGTGAGTGTTCACCCGCTAGGCTGGACGGGCAGTCGGCACCCCGGCCGCGGTGGGGCGGGGTGTCTGGCACGGCCTTCCCCGCCGCACTCCGAGCGCCGGGAGTACCGGCGCGACCAGCCCACCAGGAAGCGGGTCGACTCCATGGCCGACATACCCAGCCGGCGGCGTGCACTCTCCCGGGACCTCCCGCCCGCCGCCGCCCCCGGCATACCCCCGGCGACCAGGATCGGTGTCATAGGTCTTGGCGTCATGGGCGGTGGCATGGCCTCCCGCCTGCTCGACCAGGGCCACCGGATCGTGGTCCACAACCGCACCCCCGAGCGCGCCGCCCCGTTCGCCGCCCGCGGCGCCGTGGTCGCCGCCACCCCGGCCGAACTGGCCTCGCAGGTGGACGTGGTGCTGCTCAGCCTGGCCTCCGAGGCCGCCGTCGAGGAGCAGCTGTTCGGCGCCGGCGGGGTGCTGGAGACGCTGCCCGCCCACGGCATCGTGATGGACACCAGCACCGTCTCCCCGGACTTCGCCCGGTCGGTGGCCGAGCGCGTCGCCGGCCGCGGCCGCAGCGCCGTGGACGCCTGCATCATCGGCAACGGCCAGCACGCCAAGGACGGTGAACTGCGCTTCATGGTCGGCGGGTCCGCCGAGACCTTCGAGCGGCTGAGCGCCGTACTGGAGCCGCTCGCCAAGGAGATCCGCCACCTCGGCCCGAGCGGTCTCGGCGCCACCGCCAAGGTGATGCTCAATGTGCTGATGGGCGTCGAGATGCAGGTGCTCGCCGAGTCGGTGACGCTGGCCCAGCGGGCCGGCATCGACCGCGAGCTGGCCCTCTCGATGATCAGCGAGAGCGGCTTCAGCTCGCCCGTGATGAAGTACAAGGCCGGCGTGATGCGCCGCCGGGCCTACGGCGAGCCGCAGTTCCGGCTCGACCTGATGCGCAAGGACCTCCGGCTGGCCACCGCCGAGGCCGGTCGCCTCGGTGTCGCCACCCCGGTCTGCGACGCCACCCACGAGACCCTCGTCGCCGCCGCCGAGGCGGGCCTCGGCGAGCTGGACTGTGCCGCCGTGCTCTCCCACGCGGAGGTCACCGCCGGGCTTCCCGGCACCCCGGACCGTACGTGAACCACTCGTTCTCACCGAGGAGTTGATCCACGTGTCCCAGCCAAGACGGCCTCGGGCGGCCGGTTTCGGCACCGCCCTGGTGGCCCTGTTGACCGCCCTCGTCCTGCTCGCCGCCACCAATGGCGCGGGCGCCGAGGACACCGAGTCCCGCCCCCGCCCCCCGGCGAACTGGAGCAGCTGGCAGTTCGACCAGTCCGGCAGCCGGTTCAACGGCCAGGAGAGCCGGATCACCCCGGCCACCGTCGGCGGCCTCGGCCTCAAGTGGGCCTTCGGCCACGAGAAGGTCCAGGGCGTCTACCTCGGCAGCCAGCCCGCCGTGGTGGACGGCACCCTCTACGTCGGCGGTGCCGAGGGCACCTTCCACGCGCTGGACGCCAAGACCGGCGCGGCGCGCTGGACCTTCGACGTCGCCCCGGTGGCCGGCGCCCACTCGGCCACCAACCCGGACCCGGTCCGCAGCAGCCCGGCCGTCGAGGGCAACACCGTCTACTTCGGTGACAACCGCGGCTACCTGTACGCGCTCGACCGCCGCACCGGCGCCCTGCGCTGGTCGCTGAAGCTGGACACCCACCCGCAGGCCCAGATCACCAGCTCGCCGCTGGTCTACAACGGCCAGGTCTACGTGGGTGTGTCCAGCAAGGAGTCCGGTGCCACCTTCGACCTGACCTACCCGTGCTGCACCTTCCGCGGCTCGGTGGTCGCCGTCAACGCGTACACCGGACAGCTGAGTTGGCGGCACTGGACCACTCCCCAGCCGCAGCAGGTCGGCACCTGGCCCAACGGCGCGGCCCGCTACGAGCCCTCCGGCGTCGCCGTGTGGAGCTCCCCGGTGGTCGACCGGGAGACCGGCACCATCTACGTCGGCACCGGCCAGAACTACACCGGCGCGGCCGGCGACACCGACTCGGTGCTCGCCCTGGACGCCTACAACGGCAATGTCCGCTGGCGGTCCCAGGAGGTCTTCCCGGACACCTTCACCGTCGCCTGCGGCATCCCCGGCGCCGACGCCTACTGCCCCAGCAAGGCCAACGGCACCGACCACGACTGGGACTTCGGCGCCAGCGCCAACGTCTTCAGCATCGGCAACCGCCGGGTGATCGGCATCGGCCAGAAGAACGGCATCTACCACGTCTACGACGCGCTGACCGGTGCCAAGGTCTGGGACCGCGCGGTGGTCGCCGACCCCAACACCAAGGGCGGCAGCTCGGGCATCCAGTGGGGCACCAGCTTCGACGGCACCCGGCTCTACGTCGCCACCTGGTTCGCCAACCCGGGCACCCTGTACGCGCTCGACCCGGCGACCGGGGCGATCCTCTGGCAGACCGAGAGCCCGGCCGACGGCTGCCAGTGGGGCGGCGCGGCCGCCAACCCCGAGCTGTGCCAGCGGGCCTTCACCCCCGCCGTGACGGCCACCCGGGGCCTGGTCTACGAGGGTGGCGCCGACGGCAAGATGCGCGTCTTCTCGGCCACCACCGGCGCGGTGCTCTGGCAGTACGACGTGGTCCGCGACTTCACCACGGTCAACGGCGTGCCGGGTCACGGCACGGCGCTCTCCGGTGGCGGCGGCGCGGTGGTCGCGGACGGCATGCTCTACGTCCAGGCCGCGTACTACCCGCAGTACCCGAGCAATGCGGGCGGCGTTCTGCTCGCCTTTTCCCTACCGTAGGACCCGTCGGCGTAGCGAAGGTCAACTCACGGCCGGCGGCAACCAGTTGCCGCCGGCCCCGGCAAGGAGGAAATTATGGACATCGTCGTGGTGGGAGCGGCCGGTCGGACCGGACGGCTGCTCGTCGAGAAGGCCCTGGAGAACAAGCACAGCGTCACCGCGCTGCTGCGCGACCCGGCCAAGCTGCCGATCGAGCACGAGCGGCTGACCAAGGTCCGCGCGGACGTGTTCGACGTGGAATCGCTGACCGGCCCGCTGGCCGGCAAGGAGGCCGTGGTGATCGCGCTGGGGGTGACCACCCGCACCACGACCACGGTGTTCTCCGAGGGCGCGCGCAACGTCATCGCCGCCGCCCGGGCGGGCGGGGTGCGCCGGCTGGTCACCATGTCCTCGGCCGGCCTGGAGACCAAGCACCTGCCGGCGATGCAGCGCTTCGTCGCCGAGTTCGTGGTGGACCGGGTCTACCGGAACATCCACCTCGACCTGGCCCGGATGGAGGACGAGGTCGAGGCCAGCCCGCTGGACTGGACCATCGTCCGGGTGCCGATGCTGACCGACGGTCCGGCCACCCCCAACTACCAGGCGGTGGTGGGCGGCCACATCGCGAAGGCGTCGCGCATCGCGCGGGCGAACGTCGCCGACTACATCGTCACCCATCTGGATGACACGGCCACCTACGGCCGACGCGTCGAGGTGGCCAACTGATGACCCCCGGCGGGGGCCGGCCCGCCCGCGGCACGTCCGCGGCGCGGGCCGGCCGCGCGCCGGCCACCGGCCGGCCTCCCGCCGCCGGGACCGACCGGGGCTGACCGGGGCCGACCAAGGCCGTCCAAGGCCGTCCAAGGCCGATCGAGGGGGAAACGCACCGTGAACATCGTCGTCTTCGGCGCGACCGGTGGCACCGGCCGCCACTTCCTGGAGCTGGCCGCCGAGGCCGGGCACTCCACCGTCGCCTTCGCCCGCGACCCGCTGGCCCTGGCCGACGCCCGCCCCAGCACCATCCGGCAGGGTGACGTCCTCGACCCGGACGCGGTGGCCCGCGCCGTCGAGGGCGCGGACGCGGTGGTCTCCGCGCTCGGCATCGGCTACAGCCGGGCCGCCACCACCGTCTACTCGGCCGGCACCGACCACATCCTCAAGGCCATGCGCGCCACCGGCGTCTCCCGGGTGCTGTGCGTCTCCACCACCAGCATGAGCCCGGTGCCCTGGCGCGCCGCCCCGTTCCAACGGGCCCTCACCTCCTGGGTGCTGCACCCGATGCTCCGCCGGCCGTACGCCGACATGGCGCGAATGGAGCGGTTCCTGCTGGAGGACACCGAGCTGGACTGGACGCTGGTCCGGGCCGCCCGGCTCACCGGCGGCCGGGCCCGGGGCCGCTACCGCACGGCGGTCGGCCGCCGGCTGCCCGGGGCCTGGTCGATATCCCGCGCCGACCTCGCGCACTACCTGCTCGCCGCGCTCCAGGAGCCGGCCGCGCGGCGCGAGGTCGTGGAGATCGCCTACTGACCGCCCGTCCACCGCCGGTCCGCTGCCCGTTCGCCGCCCGCCCGAAGCCTGCGCGCAGTCGGCCCGCGGCCCGTTCGCCGAACGATCCCGGCCGCCGGCCGCCCGCGCGCCGCGCCGCCCGTACTCAACGAGCGGTACGGCCGGCTACTCCCGCCGTGCGATGCCCCGCCCACCCCGGCCGGGCAGAGTAGGGGGTGATCCCGTGGATCACCCAAGCCATGGGCCGGCGGCCGTACACCATCCACCCGGTGGCCGCCGGCCCGTGGCCCGCGTCGCCCCTCGCCCTCCGGAGCACAAGCCGATGCCCACACCTCCTGGTCCGACCGCCGCCGACACCCCCGAGGCCCCGACGGCCCCCGCCGGGCCCGAGGCCGGCCGCGCCGCCCGCGCCGACCGGCCGGAGCCCCCGGCCGGCCTCGCCGGGCGCCTCCGCCTGCCCAAGCACGCCCGCCGGGTCTGGCTGACCGTGCACGTCGCCTGCTCGGTCGGCTGGCTCGGCCTGACCGCCGGTGTGCTCGCCCTCGGCATCGCCGGCCGCTTCTCCGACAACCCGGACACCGTGCGCGCCGCCTACCTGGCGCAGGAGATCTTCGCCGACTGGCTGCTGATCCCGATCAGCCTGCTCTCGCTGCTCTCCGGCGTGCTGCTGTCCCTCGGCACCACCTGGGGCCTGCTGCGCTACCGCTGGGTCGCCACCAAGTTCTGGCTCACCCTGGCCGCCACTCTGGCCTCGATCTTCGCCCTGCGCGCCTTCATCCACGACGCGGCCGGCCAGGTCGCGGCCGGCACCGTCCCGCCGGACGGCCGCTCCCCGCACGTGCTGGTGATCGCCCCCTCGGTGGCCCTGGCCATCTACCTGACCGCCACCGTGCTCTCCGTGGTCAAGCCCTGGGGCATGACCGAGCGGGGGAAGCGCCTGGCCGCCGAGGCCCGCGCCGCACGCGTCAACCGGGCCGCGGGCGCGGCGCCGGGGCGGTGACCGTTACCCGTTCATGAGCACCGACCACGTGAGCACCGACCACGATCCCTATCCCGGACCGCCGTGGACCAGACCCTCCTGGACCAGGCTCTCCGCCCTCCTGGTGGCCCTGGTCCAGGTGGTCGGCTCCACCGCCGCCGCCCGCGAGCAGACCGACCGGGCCGCGCTCGACGCGGTCGGCTACGCGCTGCTGCTGCTCGGGCCCGCCCTGCTGCTCCTGCGCGACCGCTTCCCCGGTCCGGTGGTGGCCGGCGTCACCGCCGTCACCATCGGCTACCTGCTGGCCGGCTACCCGTACGGCCCGGTGTTCTTCAGCCTCGCCGTCGCCGTGTACGGCGCGCTCGCCCGGGGCTGCCGCCGGTGGGCCTGGATCTCCCTCGGCGGCGGCTACCTGCTCCATCTGGCCAGCTCCCACCTGCTGCCGCACGACTGGCAGCGCGCCCCCGGACCCGGCCCGAGCTGGTGGCAGGAAGCAGGGGCGGCGGCCTGGCTGCTGCTGATCCTGGCCGGCGCCGAGATCATGCGCTCGCGCGGCGAGCAGCTCGCCGCCCGCCGGCTGGCCCGGCGGCAGGCCGAGGAGAACCGCGCCGCCGAGGAGCGGCTGCGGATGGCCCGCGAACTCCACGACATCCTGGCCCACTCCATCTCGGTGATCCATCTCCAGGCCGGGGTGGCCCTGGAGCTCATCGACGAGCACCCGGAGCAGGTGCGGGCCGCGCTGACCGTCATCAAGGCGACCAGCAAGGAGGCGCTCGGCGAGGTCCGCCAGGTGCTCGGCACCCTGCGCGGCCCGGACGGCCAGGCCCCGCGCACCCCCGCCCCCGGCCTCGCCCGGCTGCCCGAACTCGTGACCCAGGCCGGCCACGCCGGGCTCACCGTCACCGTCGACACGGTGGGAGCCGCCCGGCCGCTCCCCGCCCAGGTGGAGCTGGCCGCGTTCCGGATCGTCCAGGAGGCGCTCACCAACGTCATCCGCCATTCGGCCGCGCGGAGCGCCACGGTTCTGATGGACTGGTCCTCCCCGGCGGGGCTGCTGCTCCGGGTGGACGATCCGGGCCCGGCCGCCGGCGGTGACGGCGGCGGCTCCGGCAACGGCCTGGTCGGCATGCGCGAGCGGGCCGCGGCCTTCGCCGGCGAGCTGACCACCGGTCCGCACGGCGGCGGCTTCCGGGTCAGGGCCTGGCTGCCCGACCCCGCGGGGCCGGGCACGGCGAGCGAGGGGAAGCGGACGGGATGATCCGAGTACTGCTGGCGGACGACCAGGTCCTGGTCCGGGCGGGCTTCCGGGCCCTGCTCGACGCCCAGCCCGACATCGAGGTGGTCGGCGAGGCGGACGACGGCGGGGCGGCGGTCCGGCTGGTGGAGGAGCTGCGGCCGGACGTCGTGCTGATGGACATCCGGATGCCCGGCACCGACGGCCTGGAGGCCACCCGCCTGATCTGCTCCCGCCCCGAGCTCTCCGCCGTCCGGGTGGTGGTGCTGACCACCTTCGAGATGGACGAGTACATCTTCGAGGCGCTGCGGCTGGGCGCGGCCGGCTTCCTCGCCAAGGACACCGAACCGTCCGACCTGCTGCGCGCCGTCCGGGTCGCCGCGGTCGGCGACTCCCTGCTCTCCCCGGGCGTGACCCGCCGGGTGATCGACGAGTTCGCCAGCCGCTCCCGGGAGCCCTCCGCCGGCGGGCAGCTGCTGGACGCGCTCACCGACCGGGAGCGCGAGGTACTCACCCTGGTCGGCATGGGCCTGAGCAACGACGACATCGCCCGCCGCCTGGTGGTCAGCCCGCTCACCGCGAAGACCCACGTCAGCCGCGCCATGGTGAAGCTCGGCGTCCGCGACCGCGCCCAGCTGGTCGTCCTCGCCTACGAGTCCGGCCTGGTCCGCCCCGGCTGGCTGTAGCGGCGGGGGCGGCCCGGGAGCAGTCCGCGCCCCGGGGCGTACTCCCGGTGTCGTACCCGCGGTGCCGCTCCCCGGAGGACGCGGCGGACCCCCCTTCGGCGAGAAGCTCGTGGTGGCCTCGGAGACCGTCCGGGGCCGGCGCGGCCCCCGTCCGAACGTGCGGGGCACACCGAGGAGTTGACCGACATGCAGAGCACCGCACTGCTCGCCGACGCTTACTGCCGGGAGGGCTGGGGCCCGTGGAACGGGGGCGGCCCCGGTCCGTGGTTCCTGCTCTTCCCGCTGTTCTGGCTGATCGTCCTGGTCACCGTGTTCACCGTCTTCCGCCGCCGCGGCTTCGCCCGGCGCGGGCCGTGGGGCCCGCCGTGGGCCGGCCAGTGGGGCGGCCCCTGGGGCGGCGGCCCGGGCTGGCGCGGCGGCCCCTGGGGCGGCGGCGGTACCGAGGCCCCGCTGGCGAGCCTGGCCCGCCGGTACGCCGACGGTGAGCTCACCGAGGAGGAGTACCGCACCCGCCGGGACACCCTGCTGGAGCACTTCCAGGGCCCGGACGACACCAAGCCGGGCCAGGGCGGTACCAAGTGACCACCATCCCGGTCCTCGAACTGGTCGAGACCGACCGGATGGCCGCCCGGGTGGCCGACGCGGTCAAGGTCTACGGCATCGGCCGCACCGAGGTGCGTGCCCTGGACCACGTGACCGTCGGCTTCCCGGCCGGCCGGCTCACCGCGATCATGGGCCCGTCCGGCTCCGGCAAGTCCACCCTGCTGCACTGCGCGGCGGGACTGGACCGGCTGACCGCCGGCACCGCGATGATCGGTGACACCGAGCTGGAGAACCTCAGCGACCGCAGGCTGACCCTGCTGCGCCGGGAGCGGATCGGCTTCGTCTTCCAGTCCTTCAACCTGGTGCCGGTGCTGACCGCCCGGGAGAACATCACGCTGCCGGTCGACCTGGCCGGCGGCGAGGTGGACCGGGAGTGGGTGGAGACCCTGATCGACGCGGTCGGCCTGCGGGACCGGCTGGAGCATCGGCCGACCGAGCTGTCCGGCGGCCAGCAGCAGCGGGTCGCGCTGGCCCGGGCACTGGCCGGCCGGCCGGAGGTGGTCTTCGCGGACGAGCCGACCGGCAACCTGGACTCCCGGACCGGCGCCGAGGTGCTGGAGCTGATGCGCCGCGCGGTGGACGAGATGGGCCAGACGGTGGTCATGGTCACCCACGACCCGACCGCCGCCGGCTACGCGGACGAGGTGCTGTTCCTCGCCGACGGCCGGCTGGTGGACCGGATGGAGCGGCCCACCCCGGCGGGGGTGCTGGACCGGATGAAGGACTTCGACCACGCCCCCGCGGCAGGCCGGGGAGGCGCGGGGTCATGAGCGAGCGCAGGGAGCGAATCATCGAGGGGTGCGCATTGAGCGAAGCGCCTGCCGAGCGCAGCGAGGTGGACTCATGAGCAGTACCACCGCAACCCTGCGGATCAGTCTGCGCTCGCTGGCCGCGCAGAAGCGCCGGCTGGCCGGGACGTTCACCGCGATCCTGCTCGGGGTGAGCTTCCTGACCGGCACCCTGGTGCTCGGCGACACCCTGCGCGGCAGCTTCGACACCCTGTTCGCCGATGCCAACCGCGGCACCGACGCGGTGGTGCGCAGCGCCGATGTGATGGACACCGAGAACACCTTCGGCGGCGTCCGCGCCCCGGTGGACCTCGCGCTGGCGGACCAGCTGCGCCAGGTGCCCGGGGTCGCGGCGGCCGAGCCGGCCATCCAGGGCTCCGGCCAGCTGATCGGCAAGAACGGCAAGGCGGTGGGCGGCCAGGGTCCGCCCACGCTGGCCGGTTACTGGCAGCCGGACAGCGGGCTCAACCCGTACCGGCTGGCCGAGGGCCGGGCGCCGCAGCAGCCGGGGGAGGCGGTGATCAACCGGGGCGCGGCCAAGGCCGGTGACCTGAAGATCGGCGACTCGACCATCCTGCGCGCCCCCGACCCGGTGCCGGTGACGATCGTCGGCATCGCGACCTTCGGCGCCGAGGCCGACGGCATGGGCCAGAACACCTACACCGGGCTGACCCTGGCGGACGCCGAGCGCTATCTGACCCCGAAGGGGCAGGGCCAGGCCACTTCGATCCAGTTCCGGGCCTCGGGCGGCGTCTCCCAGCAGGAGCTGGTGACGGCGCTGACGGCGAAGCTGCCGGCCGGGCTGGAGGCGGTGACCGGGACGAAGGTCTCGGAGGAGGCCACCGCGCAGGTGTCCAGCCGCTTCCTGACCATGTTCACCACCCTGCTGCTGGTCTTCGCGGGCATCGCGCTGCTGGTGGCGACCTTCACCATCCACAACACCTTCGCCATCGTGGTGGCGCAGCGCACCAGGGAGAACGCGCTGCTCCGGGCGCTGGGCGCGGCCCGCGGCCAGGTGCTGGGGGCGACCCTGGCGGAGGCGGTGGTGGTCGGGCTGGCGGCCTCGGTGGCCGGAGTGCTCGGCGGGATCGGGATCGCGGCCGGGCTGAAGTCGCTGTTCAAGGTGATCGGCTTCAGCCTGCCGACCGGCAGCCTGGTGATCAGCGCGGTCTCGGTGGGGCTGCCGCTGCTGGTGGGCACGGTCACGGCGGTCGGCTCGGCGGTCGCGCCGGCCGTGCGGGCTGGCCGGACGGCGCCGCTGGCCGCGATGCGGGCGGTGGCGGTGGACGGCGCGGCCGACGGCCGGGCCGGGCGGATCCGCTGGATCACCGGCGCGCTGCTGATCGCGGCCGGTGCGGCCGCCACGGTGGTCGGCGCGACGGACGGTCCCTCGGTCGGGCTGACTGCGGGCGGGGCGGTGGCGACGCTGCTCGGTGTGGTGGTGCTCGGCCCGGTGTTCGCGACCTTCGTGGTGCGGCTGCTGGGCGCGCCGCTGCCGAGGCTGCGCGGGATGCCGGGTGTGCTGGCACAGCGCAACGCGACCCGCAATCCGAAGCGGACGGCCGCGACGGCCAGCGCGCTGATGGTCGGGGTCACGGTGGTGTCGCTGTTCACCGTCTTCGGCGCGTCGATCAAGGCGACCATGGACGACACGGTGAGCCGGACCTTTGCCGGGGACCTCGCGATCTCCACCGGCGGCTTCCGGGCCGGTGCGCTCAGCCCGAAGCTGGCGGACGCGGTGGCCGGGCTGCCGGAGGTGCGGCAGAGCGTGGGCCTGGGCCGGGGTGTGGCGCGGGTGGACGGCCACGGCCGGACCCTGGACGTCACCGACCCGACCCGGCTGGCGGGCATCGTGGACCTCGGCCGGGTGGACGGTTCGCTCCAGCTGGGCACCGACGGCCTGGCGGTGTCCAGGACGGAGGCGGAGAAGCAGGGCTGGCAGGTCGGCACGACCGTGCCGGTGCGGTTCAGCGACGGTGCCGAGACGCCGTTCACGGTGAAGGCCCTGTACCAGGGCAGTGAGCTGGTCGGCGACTACCTGGTCACCCGGGAGGCGTGGGCCCCGCACAAGGGCCAGGACTCCGACTCACTGGTGGCGGTGGCGCTGAAGGACGGGGTCTCGCTGTCGGCCGGCAAGGCGGCGGTGACGGCGGCGGCGGTGCCGTTCGGCGACCCGAAGGTGCAGACCCGGTCGGAGTACGCGAAGAGCGCGGCCTCGGTGGTCGACATCATGCTCTCGGTGGTCTACGCCCTGCTGGCGCTCGCGGTGCTGATCGCGCTGCTGGGGATCGCCAACACGCTGACCCTGGCGGTGCACGAGCGGACCAGGGAGCTGGGCCTGCTGCGCGCGGTCGGCCAGACCCGCAGCCAGTTGCGCGCGATGGTGCGCTGGGAGTCGGTGCTGGTGGCGCTGTTCGGCACGATCGGCGGCCTGGGCCTGGGGGCGTTCCTGGGCTGGGCGCTGGTCCGGGCGGCCGACACCGAGGGGACGGGCAGCTTCGCCGTCCCGCCGCTCCAGCTGTCCGTGGTGCTGCTGGCCGGGCTGGTGGCGGGGGCGGTGGCCGGGTTGC
>NZ_JZWY01000536.1:0-2472 GCF_000966955.1 Streptomyces sp. NRRL S-495 | reverse complement strand
GGCCGGCCCGCCGGGCGGCCCGGCTGGACATCCTGCGGGCGATCGCGGCCGGCTGACGGCCGCCGAGCCCAGGAGCTCCTGGGCCGCGCACACCGGAGCCCGGGCCCCCCGACCAACGGGGCCCGGGCTCCGGACGTGTGCGCGGTGCTGGACTCAGGCCGCGGCGGGCAGTTCGTCCAGGCCCTGCTGGACCAGCGCGGCCAGGCGGTCCAGGGCCTCGTCGGCGCCCTCGGCGTCGGAGGCCAGCACGACCTCGTCGCCGCCCTGCGCGCCGAGCGCGAGCAGGCCGAGCATGGAGCCGGCGTTGACCGGGTTGCCGCCCGGCTTGGTGATGGTGATCGGCACGCCGGTGGCCGCGACGGCCTTGACGAAGACGGAGGCGGGACGGGCGTGCAGGCCCTCGGCCCAACCGATGGTGACGCGGCGCTCGGCCATGAGACGTGCCTTTCCGGTGAAGCTGGTCATGGCCGTGATGGGGGAAACGACCATGTTGTCTAGACCAGTGTTGCATGCAGCCGACCCCTGCGAGCCGCCGCGTTCGGGACTTGTGATTGTTTCTTTCAGAGCCATAAACGGCGCATAATCCCCGTTCAGAGGCCCTGCCCACCCTGCCGCGAACGCACGCCCGGCGCCATTCGGCCCGCCGCCGGATAACCTGGCGATCGTGGACGACTCCGCGGCACCGCACCCCGAGCAGGACCCGACGCCCGCCCGGACGGCGGCCCGCCGGGACCACGGCCCGACCGGCCCGGACTACCCCCAGCACTGGGAGGCCGACGTCCTGCTGCGCGACGGCGGCACGGCCCGGATCCGGCCGATCACCCCGGCGGACGCGGGCCGACTGGTCGAGTTCTACGAACAGGTGTCGGACCAGTCCAAGTACTTCCGCTTCTTCGCGCCCTACCCCCGGCTCTCCGACAAGGACGTCCGGCGCTTCACCCACCACGACTTCGTCCACCGGGTCGGCCTCGCCGTCGTCGTCCGGGACCGCTTCATCGCCACCGTCCGCTACGACCGGATCGACGCCGACGGCCGCCCCTCGGAGACCGGCACCGACGCCGAGGTCGCCTTCCTGGTCCAGGACGCCCACCAGGGCCGGGGCGTCGCCTCCGCCCTGCTGGAGCACATCGCCGCGGTCGCCCAGGAGCGCGGCATCCGCCGCTTCCAGGCCGAGGTGCTGCCGGAGAACCGCAAGATGGTGAAGGTCTTCACCGACGCCGGCTACGTCCAGCGCCGCAGCTTCGCCGACGGCGTGGTCCACCTGGAGTTCGACCTCGAACCCACCGCCGCCTCGCTCGCCGTCATGCGGGCCCGCGAGCACCGCGCCGAGGCCCGCTCGGTCCAGCGGCTGCTCACCCCGCGCTCGGTCGCCGTGATCGGCGCCTCCCGCAACCCGCAGACCGTCGGCCGGACCCTGCTGCGCGACCTGCTCGCCGGCTTCGCCGCCGCCGACCGCCCGGTGTACGCGGTGAACCGCAACGCCCCGCCCGGCACCGAGCTGGACGGCCTCCCGGTGCACCGCTCGGTCCTGGAGATCCCCGGCCCGGTCGACCTCGCGGTGATCGCCGTGCCCGCCTCCGCCGTGCCCCAGGCGGTCGCCGAGTGCGGCGCGCACGGTGTCCAGGGCCTGGTGGTGGTCACCGCCGGCTACGCCGAGACCGGCCCCGAGGGCCGCGACCGCCAGCGCGCCCTGGTCCGCCAGGCCCGGGCGGCCGGCATGCGGGTGATCGGCCCGAACGCCTTCGGCCTGATCTCCACCGACCCGGAGCACCCGCTGAACGCCTCGCTCGCCCCGGTGCTGCCCGCCCGGGGCACCTTCGGCGTCTTCTGCCAGTCCGGCGCGATCGGCGTCGCCCTGCTGGAGGCCGGCCACCGGCGCGGCCTCGGGATCTCCTCCTTCGCCTCGGTCGGCAACCGCGCCGACGTCTCCGGCAACGACTTCCTCCAGTACTGGGCCGAGGACCCGGCCACCGAGGTCGTCCTGCTCTACCTGGAGTCCTTCGGCAACCCCCGCAAGTTCACCCGGATCGCCCGCCGGCTCGCCCAGGCCAAGCCGGTGGTCGTGATCAAGGGCGCCCGCCACACCGGCAGCCTGCCGCCCGGCCACGCCGTCCCGGCCACCGCCAGCGGCCTGCGGGACGCCACCGTCGACGCCCTCTTCCAGCAGGCCGGCGTCACCCGGGTGGAGACCATCACCGAGCTGTACGACACCGGCGACCTGCTCGCCCACCAGCCGCTGCCGCCCGGCGACCGGGTCGCGGTGGTCGGCAACTCCGACTCCCTGGGCCTGCTCACCCACGACGCCTGCCTCTCCGCCGGCCTGCGCCCCCGCACCCCGGTCGACCTCACCACCGCCGCCACCGGCGAGAACTTCCGGATCGCCCTGGACACCGCGCTGACCGACCCCGGGGTGGACGCGGTGATCGCCGTCGCCATCCCGCCGATCGGCAGCCAGTCCTGGGGCCTCCGACC
>NZ_JZWY01000535.1:0-20935 GCF_000966955.1 Streptomyces sp. NRRL S-495 | reverse complement strand
CCTGGGGCCTCCGACCGCCCGACCGACCGGCCGACCGCCCGACCGGCCCGGACGGCCCCGAGGTCGGCTCCGACGATCCGGAGATCGCCGCCGCCCTGCTCGCCGCCGGCGAGCGCGCCCGCGCCGCCGGCAAGCCGCTGCTCCTCGCCCACCTGGCCCTCACCGACCTGCCGGACCGGCTGCGCCCCGGCGGCATCCCCGCCTACCCCGCCCCCGAGCGGGCGGTCCGGGCCCTCGCACACGCCGTCCACTACGCCGACTGGCGCCGCCGGATGGCCGAGGCCGAGGAGACCGCCAGGGTCCCCGAACTCGACCGGATCGACGAGACGGGCGCCCGCACCCTGGTCGACGCCGCACTCTCCACCCGCCCCGCGGTCGCCGCCCGCACCCAGCCCGGCGGGGCGCGGATCACCCTGCCCGACCCCGAGGCGGCCGCCCTGCTGGCCCGCTACGGCATCGACGTCTCGCCGACCCTGCCCGCCCCGGACGAGGAGAGCGCGGTGCGGGCCGCCGCGACCCTCGGCTACCCGGTCGCGCTCAAGGCCACCGCCCCGCACCTGCGCCATCGCCCCGACCTCGGCAGCGTCCGGCTCGACCTGACCGGCGAGGCCGGACTGCGCCACGCGCACCGCGAGCTGGACGAGCTGCTCGGCGGCGCCGCCCAGGCCGCGCTGGTGGTCCAGCGGCTCGCCCCCCGCGGCGTGGACACCGTGATCGGTGCCACCGTCGACCCGGCGGTCGGCGCGATCCTCTCCTTCGGTCTGGCCGGCGCCCCCGCCGAACTGCTCGGCGACGTCGCCCACCGACTGGTTCCGGCCACCGACCAGGACGTCGCCTCACTGGTCCGCGAGGTGCGGGCGGCGCCACTGCTGTTCGGCTGGCGGGGCGCCGAGGCGGTCGACACCGACGCCCTGGAGGAACTGCTGCTGAGGGTGTCCCGGCTGGTGGACGACCTGCCGGAGGTCGCCTCGGTGGACCTCGAACCGGTGGTCGTCGCCCCGCACGGACTGGCGATCCTGGGGGCGCGCGTACGCATCGCGCCCCTGCCGGTCCGCAGTGATCTGGGCCCGCGCGCCATGAGCACGCTGTAACCTTCCTTGGTTGCGTCCGGACCCGGGCGCCGTTGTCCGAAGCTCGGCGCCGTGCCGCCCGCTTCGTCGGCGGACCATGCCAGGATGGAGTTATGGCGAAGACCGGTACCACCACCACGCAGGACCTGCGTTCGGCGATCGAGCGCAGCGGCTACTACCCGGCCCTGGTGTCCGAGGCGGTCGAGTCCGCGGTGGGTCCCGAGCCGATCAGCTCCTACCTGGTGCACCAGGAGACCACCTTCGACGCCAACGAGGTGCGGCGGCACGTCACCGTGCTGGTCCTGACCCCGACCCGCTTCGTGGTCAGCCACACCGACGAGCAGACCGGGGACGGGAGCAGCCCCGCCGTCCCGCTCGCCACCACCTCCACCGAGAGCGTCCGGCTGGACCGGATCAACTCCGTGGTGGTCAGCCGGATGGTCGCCAACCCGGAGACCTACACCCCGGGCACGCTGCCCCGCGAGGTGGTGCTGACCATCGGCTGGGGCGCCGTCCAGCGGCTCGACCTCGAACCGGCCGGCTGCTCCGACCCGAACTGCGAGGCGGACCACGGCTACACCGGCTCCGCCACCGCCGACGACCTGTCGCTGCGGGTCAGCGAGGCCGGCGACGGACCGGAGACGGTGGCCCAGGCCCTGATCTTCGCCCGCGCCCTCTCCGAGGCGACCGTCACCAGCGGCCCCCGGGTCTGATCCCCCCGGACCGACCCGCGCAGACCCGCGCCGACCCGCACCCACCGCGCCGACCGGCGCCGCCCCGCACGGTCGCGCGCCGACCGCCGCCGACCCCCCGCCGTCCGGACACCGCCCGCCACGGGTCCGGACCGCTCCGGCCAGCCAGGAAGCCACCCCCGCCACCATGCCCTTCGCCCCCGACGGTCACGACGCCTTCGAGCTCCTCGACCCCGCCACCGCGCCCGCGCCGCCCTACGGCAGCGGCTCGCTCAGCGACCTGCTGCCCTCGGTGGCGGCCGGCCTCGGCGTGCCCGGCTTCACCGCCACGCTGCCGCTCGCGCCCGCCGACCGCGCGGTGGTCTTCCTGGTCGACGGCCTCGGCTGGGAGCTGCTGCTGCGCCACCCCGAGTACGCGCCGTTCCTCTCCTCGCTGATCGGCGGCTCGCTCGGCGGTACCGGCCGGCCGCTGACCGCGGGCTTCCCGTCCACCACCGCCACCTCGCTGGCCTCGGTCGGCACCGGCACCCCGCCCGGTCTGCACGGCCTGGTCGGCTACACGGTGGCGGTGCCCGGCGCCGGGTACCTGATGAACCAGCTGCGCTGGCAGCCGCCGACCGACCCGGCCGTCTGGCAGCCGTACCCCACCGTCTTCGAGCAGGTGCACGCCGCCGGGGTGGCCACCGCCCAGGTGTCCTCCCCGCTGTTCGCCCAGACCCCGCTCACCCGGGTCGCGCTCTCCGGCGGCACCTTCCTCGGCCGCACCACCGGCGAGGAGCGGATGGACCGGGCCGCCGCCTGGCTCGCCGAGCACGACCGCGCGCTCGTCTACACGTACGTCAGCGAACTCGACGGCGCGGGCCACCGCTTCGGGGTGGACTCGGACGAGTGGCGGATGACCCTGGACGCGGTCGACCGGCTGGCCCGCCGGCTCGCCGAACAGCTGCCCCCGCGCTCAGTGATGTACGTCACCGCCGACCACGGCATGATCGACATCGCCCCCGAGGACCGGATCGACTTCGACGAGGACTGGGAGCTCGGCGCCGGCGTCGCCCTGCTCGGCGGCGAGGGCCGCGCCCGCCACGTCTACGCCGTCCCCGGCGCCGCCGCCGACGTCCACACGGTCTGGAGCGAGGTGCTCGGCGACCGGATGTGGGTGGCCACCAGGGACCAGGCGATCGAGGCCGGCTGGTTCGGCCCCGCCGTGGACGACCGGGTCTACCACCGGATCGGCGACGTGGTCGCCGCCGCCCGCGACGACATCGCTGTCGTCGCCTCCCGCAACGAGCCCGGCGAGTCCGCGATGATCGGCCTGCACGGTTCGATGACCCCGGTCGAGCAGTTCGTGCCGCTGCTCGAATTCCGCCGCTGAACTCCCTCGATGTGAAAGGCCCTTGCACCACCCATGGCTGAACTGGTGTTCTTCTCCGGCACGATGGACTGCGGGAAGTCGACCCTCGCGCTCCAGATGGACCACAACCACGCCGCCCGCGGCCGGCAGGGGATCATCCTCACCCGCAACGACCGCGCCGGTGCGGCCACCATCTCCAGCCGGCTCGGTCTGCGCGCCGACGCGGTCGAGGTGGCCGACGAGTTCGACTTCCACGCCCATGTGGTGCACCGGCTCTCGGCCGGCGGCCGGGTGGACTACCTGATCTGCGACGAGGCCCAGTTCTTCAACCCCGGACAGATCGACCAGCTCGCCCGGGTGGTCGACGAACTCGACATCGACGTCTACACCTTCGGCATCACCACGGACTTCCGCACCCGGCTCTTCCCCGGTTCCCAGCGGCTGATCGAACTCGCCGACCGGGTCGAGGTGCTCCAGGTCGAGGCACTCTGCTGGTGCGGCGCCCGGGCCACCCACAACGCCCGCACCGTCGGCGGGGTCATGGTGGTCGAGGGCGCGCAGGTCGTCATCGGCGACATCTCGGTCCGCGAGGACGAGGTCGGCTACGAGGTGCTCTGCCGCCGCCACCACCGCCGCCGCCTGACCGCCGCCACCGCCCGCGCCGCCGTGCTCTCCCCGGACGTCCTCCCCTTCGAGGAGCAGCAGGCCTGAGCAGCGCGGTCAGCCCGCCCGCAGGACCGAGAAGTGCCCGCCGCGCGGGTCCGCCAGCCGGGCCGCCCGGCCGCGCGGCGTGTCCTGCGGTGTCACCAGCACCCGGCCGCCCAGCTCGACCGCCCGTCGGGCCGTCAGATCGACGTCGGCCACCGCGAAGTGGGTTCGCCAGCGCGGCGGGTGGCCGCGCCGGTCGTCGGGTGGCCGCGCAGGTCGTCGCCGCGCCGGATCCCGGCCACCGGCCGGCCGCCGACCAGCAGTGCCGACCCGCCCTCGGCCTCGGCCACCGGCACCCCGAGCACCGCGCGGTAGAACGCTGCCGCGCCGTCCGCGTCCGGGGTGAGCAGCTCCGTCCAGGCCGGTCCGCCCGGCCCCGGCCCGCTCTCCCGGCCGAGGTGCTCCTCGCCCTGCCAGAGTCCGAACACCGCGCCGGAGACGTCGGCCGCGATCGCCAACCGCCCGGCCCGCTCCGCCTGGAGCGGCCCGACCGCGACCGTGCCGCCGCACTCCCGCACCAACTGGGCCGCGCGGTCCGCGTCGTCCACCGCGAAGTAGCTGGTCCACTGCACCGGGAAGCCGTCCACCGCGGACACTCCGAGCCCGGCCACCGGCTCCTCGCCGAGACGGGCCCGGACGTACTCGCCGAGCTGCGCCGGTCCCGGGGCGAAGGTCCAGCCGAGCAGTTCGCCGTAGAAGGCCCGGGCACCGGGCAGGTCGTCGGTCATCAGGCTGACCCAGCACGGGGTGCCCTGGGCCAGCCGGAGTGTCAGCGCGGGCATGACAGGTCTCCTCAACGGGCGGTCGGCGCACGAAACGGCGCAGTGAGGGTGATGCTTCCACCGTGGCGCTCGTCGAACCCTCGGGCCGCGCGGAAAATCCGGCAAAGAGCGCACAAAGTGCGCCACCCCGCCGGGCGGCCCGGCCCTGCGCCAGAATGACCGCCATGACCACCAATCACGATGACTCCCCGCTGGTGTCGGTGACCGGTTTGCGGGAGTCGCTCGACTCCGGGCGCCCGCCGCTCCTGCTCGATGTGCGCTGGCAGCTCGGCGGTCCGCCCGGCATCGAGGACTACACCGCCGGCCATCTGCCCGGCGCCCGCTTCGTCTCCCTCGACACCGACCTCGCCGCCCCGGCCGGCCCGCCCGGGCGCGGCGGCCGCCACCCGCTGCCCGACCCGGAGGAGTTCGGCGCCGCGCTGCGCCGCCTCGGCGTCTCGGCCGACCGCCCGGTGGTGGTCTACGACGGCGCCACCTCGCTGGCCGCCGCCCGCGCCTGGTGGCTGCTGCGCTGGGCCGGCCACCCGGACGTCCGGGTGCTGGACGGCGGCTTCGCGGCCTGGCAGGAGGCCGGTCTGCCGGTCACCACCGAGGTGCCGCCCGCCGGGGACGGCGACTTCAAGCCGGTCCCGGGGCAGCTGCCGGTGGTGGACGCGGACGGCGCCGCCGCCTGGGCCCGGGAGGCGCTGCTGCTGGACGCCCGGGCGGGGGAGCGCTACCGGGGCGAGACCGAGCCGATCGACCCGCGCGCCGGCCACATCCCCGGCGCGGTCTCCGCGCCGACCACCGAGAACGTCGGCCCGGACGGCCGCTTCCGTCCGGCCGCCGAACTCGCCGCCCGGTTCCGGGAGCTGGGCGCGGGGGAGCGGGACACCGCCGTCTACTGCGGCTCCGGGGTGACGGCCGCGCACCAGATCCTGGCGCTGGCGGTGGCCGGTCTGCCGGCCACCCTCTACCCGGGCTCGTGGAGCGAGTGGTCCAGTGACACGGCCCGCCCGGTCGCCGTCACCGACCAGCCCGGCTGAGGCCGCGGACGCCGAAGGCGCGGACGACCGGGGTCGTCCGCGCCTTCGCACCGCTCTGCGGCCCTGCTGTTCCGAGGCCCCGCTCTACCGCGGTGCTACTCCTGCTTCTTGCGCCGGCTGCCGAAGACGATCTCGTCCCAGCTCGGCACGGTGGCCCGGCGCCCGGGCCGCACGCCGTCGGCCTCGGCCTGGCGGTCGGTGGTGCCGACCAGCCGCTCCCGGTGCGGTGCCACCGCCCGGGGCATCAGGATGTCCGCGTACGCCGAGCCGGCGCCGACCGCCGGGGCGGCCGCCGCGGGCTCCGCCTCCTCCTCGGCCACCTCGGCGGGGACCGGTTCGATCGGCGGCGGCGCGCCGACCGCGAGGTCGCCGCGGAAGGCGGGCACCACGTCCAGCAGGCTGGTCAGCGAGTCCCGGGACTCGGCCGTCGCCTCGCGGGACTCCCGGACCTCGCGGGCCGACATGATCCGGTCCGCCGAGGGCCGGTCGATCATCGGGCGCAGCGGCCGGTCGTGGGGGAGTCGGGCGATCCGCGGGATGAACGGGAAGACCGAATCCTCCTCGCGCTCGACCGATTCGCCGATCAGCGCGCGGGCCTCGTCGTCGTTGGGCTGCACCAGTCGCCGGGGCGGGTCGTACGTCCAGGCCGCGCTGCGGCCCTCGCCGTCGGCCCGGTAGGAGAGGATGACCTCCCAGGTGCCGTCGTCGCGCCGCCAGGAGTCCCAGCGCTCGGTCTCCTTCTCGGCGCCGCGCAGCGCCAGCCGCTCGGACACCGCCTCGCCCAGCTGCGGGCCGGGGGCCTCGCCGTGCCGGCGGATCGCGGTCTTGCGGGCCCGCTCGGCCATGAAGGCGCGCTCGGCCAGCACCGGACCCTCGAAGCGGCGGACCCGGTCGACGGAGATGCCGGCGGCCTGCGCGACCTCCTCGGCGGAGGCACCGGCTCGTATCCGCGCCTGGATGTCCCGGGGGCGGAGGTGGCTCTCGACCTCGATCTCGATCTGGCCGAGGCGTGGCCGGTCACCACGGATGGCGGCCCGGAGCCGCTCGTCGATGGGGAGGGTGTACTCCGTGCTGTCGGCAGCCTTGAGCACCAGCCGTGTGCCGTCGTTGCTGACGGCCACAACCCGCAGTTCGGGCACGGTTACCTCCCGGGTGGTGCCTGCCGACGTCACCTGCGTCGCTGCTCCCGTACTGAGTGTGGCCTGCCCACTGGCGACTGGCCACAACCTTGCTGAGTTCCCCGGCGTGTCGGGCTTACGCCCGGCCACGCCGCTGTGGCACGGTTGCCTTTTTGCCACGTCATCCGTCGACGTCGCGCCTGGGTGCCCCGACCGTCCTCGCACGTGGAGTAACGCGACGATCCGGGACCGGTTGTCGCCGTGCGCGCCTGGGCCACCGCTCCTTGTCAAGCTGCCGGTTGATAGGCAGTCGACAAGTCGACCTGGGCTCAGGCTTTACGAACAGTACTCCATTCGTGGCATCCGAAGGGGCGGCTCGCCGCTCAAGTCTCCCGCGATTCACGGGAATCTCAAGAGCGCACGACCCCAATGGCCGAGGATCGACCGCCGCACGGTGATCATCTTCACATATATCTCTCGCGAAGAACCGCATTTTCGCCCCTTGTGTCCTTCTTTGGGCAGGATGGAGTGACTTGTTCGAAGGACAGTCGTACGGACGCGAGGGATGTCGATGCCGGAGCAGAAGCCCGAACGGGGTGGAGCGGAGGAAGGTCGCAGGCGAATTGATCTGAGTGGGACTCAGGTCGCCGCCAGTGCGCTGGCCACCGTGGTGGGGGCGGTGCTCGCGTCCGAACTCGGGGTGTACGGAACCATTCTCGGCGCGGCGGTGGTGAGCATCGGCGCGACCACCGGTGGGGCGCTGTTCCAGCACCTCTTCCGGCGCACCGGGGAACAGCTGCGCGGCGTGGTCGACCGCACCGCCGGTCCGGGGCAGCTGGCGAACGGGCTGCGGCAGGCGCCGGAGCCGGACCGGGCCGAGCCGGCCCCGCCGCCGGGTTCGGCCGAGTGGAGCACGCCGCGGGTGGTCCGGGCGCGGCGCCGGTGGAGCTGGCGGACGTACGCGGCCGTCTCGGCCCTGGTGTTCACGGTCGCGATGGTGCCGATCCTCGCCTTCGAGCTCGCGACCGGCCGGCCGGTGTCGGCGACGGTCCAGGGCGAGTCGGGCACCGGCACCTCGCTGGGCGGCCGGGTCGACCGCAAGCCGTCGGGCGACGCACCGCCCTCCGGGCCGGCCGCCGTGCCCTCGCCCTCCGCCGGCCGGGACGGCGGCGCCTCCGGGCGGCCGAGCCCCGGCGCCCGTCCGGGCTCGGAGGGGGAGGGTCCGTCCTCCGCCCCGACGGCCTCCCCGTCCTCCGGTGCGTCGGGCGGCTCCGGCGCGACGCCGTCCGCGCCGGCCTCCGGCACCCCCTCGGCCCGCCCCTCGGGCGAGCCGTCCGCGTCGGCCACGCCCTCGGCGCCGTCCGGCGGCGGGAGCGCCTCCGCGAAGCCGTCCGGCGGCGCGACCCCGAAGCCCCCGGAGCCGAGCACCGCCGTCGTCCCCCCGCCGGCCCCGGAGCCGGCGGGGACGCCCAAGGCGCCTCAGGCACCCCAGGCGCCCCAGGCGTCCCAGGGCTCCTAGGCGCCCAGCACCCGGCGCAGGTAGTCGTTGCCGAAGCGGCGGTCCGGATCGAGCTCGTCGCGCAGTGCGGTGAACTCCGCGAAGCGCGGGTAGACCCCGGCGAGGTACTCGGCGTCCCGGGTGTGCAGCTTGCCCCAGTGCGGCCGGCCGCCGTGCTCGGTCATCAGCCGCTCCACCGCCGTGAAGTACCCCTGCTCCGCGGTGCCCCGGTAGAGGTGGACGGCGATGTACGCGGTGTCCCGGCCGTGGGCGGTGGAGAGCCAGACCTCGTCGGCCGGGGCGAACCGCACCTCGACCGGGAAGCTGATCCGCCAGCGGGACCGCTCGACCATGGTCCGCAGCTCGCGCAGCACCTCGCCCACCGAGGCGCGCGGCACCGCGTACTCCATCTCGACGAAGCGCACCTTGCGGGGGCTGGTGAAGACCCGGTGGGCGGTGTCGGTGTAGCTGCGGTCCGACCAGGCGCGGCTGGCCAGCGCGGCGATCGTCGGCACCGAGGCGGGGAAGCGGCGCCCGACCCGGCAGGCGCCCTCCCAGACGGTGTTGGAGAGGAAGTCGTCCTCCAGCCACTCCTTGAACCGGGGCAGCGGCGCGGCCGGGCCCTGGCTGCGGTTGTTGCGCTTGGTGGAGCAGCGGTCGGTGTGCGGGAACCAGTAGAACTCGAAGTGCTCGTTGACGGCGGTGAGGTCGTCCAGCCGGTGCAGCACCTCGTCGAAGCGCATCGGCTGTTCGTGCGCGGTGAGCAGGAAGGCCGGTTCGACGGCGAGGGTGAGCGCGGTGATCACGCCGAGCGCGCCGAGGCCGAGCCGGGCGGCCTCGAACAGCTCCGGGTTCTCGGTGGGGGAGCAGTGCCGGACGCTTCCGTCGGCGAGCACGATCTCCAGCCCGCGGATCTGGGCGGCCAGCGACCCGGAGTCCCGGCCGGTGCCGTGGGTGCCGGTGCTGGTGGCGCCGGCCACGGTCTGCACCTCGATGTCGCCCATGTTGGTGAGCGAGAGGCCCGCGGCGGCGAGCAGCCGGTTGAGCCGGTGCAGGGGAAGTCCGGCCTCGACGGTGACGGTGCCGTTCTCGTGGTCGATCCCGCGCACGGCGGTCAGGCCCTGCGGCCGGACCAGGACGCCGTGGCCGGCGGAGGCGATCGCGGTGAAGGAGTGGCCGGCACCGACCGCCTTGACGGTCTCGCCCCGGTCGGCGGCGCGCAGGATCTCCTTGGCCAGTTCCTCCGCACTGCCGGGGGTGACCACCCGGGCGGGGACGGTGCTCTGGTTGCCCGCCCAGTTGGTCCAGCGGGTGCGGGTCGCGGTACTGGCCTGGGGCATTGCGGCGCCTCCTGCTCCGTGGCCGAACGGGTGTCGGCTCACCTCAATCCCTACCCGCGGGTAGGCCGCGGGTAGGGAGGAGGGTAAGGCAGGTCAGCGTCCGAGGTCCACGGTTTCGGCGGACGCGGGACTGCCCGGCTCGGCGTCCAGCCCGGCCCGCAGCCGCTTGAGTCCGGCCGCCGCCGTCAGCACGCCGAACACCCCGGCGGTCAGCGGCACCCAGTAGCCGGCGGCCGCTCCCGCGGCGTCGACCGTCCAGCCGCCGACCGAGGAGCCGACCGCGACACCGATCGCCAGCCCGGTGGTCGTCCAGGTCATGCCCTCGGTCAGCTGGGCGGGCGGGACCAGCCGCTCGACCAGGGCCATCGCGGTGATCAGGGTGGGGGAGATGGCGATGCCCGCGATCAGCAGCGCGCCGCCGACCGCGACCAGGCCGCCGACGCCGCTCACCGACTCGGCGACCAGCAGCAGCGGCACCATGCTGACCGCCATGAAGACCACCCCGCCGAAGAAGCGGCTCGCCATCGACCCGGTGAGCTTCAGGGTGCCGAACACGAAGCCGGCCATGCAGGAGCCGAGCGCCCAGAGCGCCAGGATCACGCTGGAGATCGCCTTGTGGCCCTGGTCCTCGGCGTAGGCCACGGTCACCACCTCGACCGAGCCGAAGATCGCCCCGGTGGCGACGAAGGTCAGCACCAGGACGATCAGGCCGCTGTTCAGGATCGCGCTGCGGNCCGGTGTGGGTGTGCGCGGGGTGCAGCGGCGGCTCGGTCCGCCGCTGGGCGGTGAACAGGGCGATGCCGACGGCGAGGAAGATCCCGGCGAGCAGGACGCCCGCCTCGGGGAAGACCGCGGTGGCCAGTCCGATCGACAGGATCGGGCCGACGATGAAGCAGACCTCGTCGACCACCGCCTCGAAGGAGTAGGCGGTGTGCAGCTTCGGCGCCTCGTCCCGGTAGAGGTGCGCCCAGCGCGCGCGGACCATGGCGCCGGTGCTGGGCATCCCGCCCATGCCGACGGCGAAGACGAACAGCGTCCAGGTCGGCGCCGAGAAGTGGGCGCAGAGCAGCAGTCCGGTCGCGGCGGCGATCGTGATGACGGTCGCCGGCACGGCGACCCGGCGCTGCCCGTGCCGGTCCACCAGCCAGGAGACCATCGGCCCCAGGACCGCCGCCGAGACCGCCAGCGTCGCCGACACCAGGCCCGCGATGCCGTAGGAGCCTCTCAGCTGGGAGAGCATCGTGACGATGCCGATGCCGGTCATCGAGATCGGCAACCTGGCTATGAAGCCGCTGGACGAGAAGGCCAGAGTGCCGGGGGCGGCGAATATCTGGCGGTAGCTGGACAGCACGGGAGCTCCGCAAATCGGGGGTAAGGGACGAGGCTGGTAACGACAGCTTACGAACCTTGGCAATCGGTATTTTCCGGACACCGGGCGCCGTCCCGGCATCGGCCCCCGGGCCCACAGTGGCAGGATCGGTCCCATGTCCGACGCGCGCAACACCTCCCGCACCGGCGCCGCCCCGTACGACGCCCTGCTGCTGCTCTCCTTCGGCGGGCCCGAGGCCCCCGAGGACGTCGTGCCGTTCCTGGAGAACGTCACCCGGGGCCGGGGGATCCCCAAGGAACGGCTCCGGGAAGTGGGCAAGCACTACTTCCTGTTCGGCGGCGTCAGCCCGATCAACGAGCAGAACCGCGAACTGCTGGCCGCGCTGCGCAAGGACTTCGCCGAGCACGGCCTCGACCTGCCGGTCTACTGGGGCAACCGGAACTGGGCGCCCTACCTGGTCGACACCCTGCGCGAGCTGGCCGCCGACGGGCACCGCCGGATCGCCGTCCTCGCCACCAGCGCCTACGCCGGGTACTCCGGCTGCCGCCAGTACCGGGAGAACCTCGCCGACGCGCTGGCCGCCCTGGCCGCCGAGGGCCTGCCGGAGCTCCGGGTCGACAAGCTGCGGCACTTCTACAACCACCCCGGCTTCGTCGAGCCGATGACCGAGGCCACGCTGGCCGCCCTGGACCGGCTGCCCGAGGAGGCCAGGGCCGGCGCCCGGCTGGCGTTCACCACCCACTCGATCCCGGACGCCATGGCCGAGACCTCCGGCGCCCCGGACGACCCGGCCCGGGGCCGCCCCGGCGGCGCCTACGTCGCCCAGCACCTGGACGTGGCCCGGCTGGTCGCCGACGCCGTCGCCGGGCGCACCGGAGTCGCGGACCGCCCCTGGGAGCTGGTCTTCCAGAGCCGCAGCGGCGCCCCGCACATCCCGTGGCTGGAACCCGACATCTGCGACCACCTGGAGGCGCAGCACGCCGACGGCGCCCCGGCCGTGGTGATGGTCCCGATCGGCTTCGTCTCCGACCACATGGAGGTCAAGTACGACCTCGACACCGAGGCGACGGCCAGGGCCGCCGAACTGGGCCTGCCGGTCGCCCGGGCCGCCACCGTCGGGGCCGACCCCCGGTTCACCGCCGCCGTCCGCGAACTCGTCCTGGAGCGGGCCGCCGCCGAGCGCGGCGAGCCGGTGTCCCGCTGCGCCCTGGGCGCCCTCGGCCCCAGCCACGACGTCTGCGCGGTGGCCTGCTGCCCCAACCCGCGCGCACCCCGCCCGGCCGCCGCCGAGCACTGACCGCCGCCGAGCACCGACCGTCGCCGAGCACCGACCGCCCCGTTCCGGAGGAGAAGACCGTGTCCAGCCCCGCCGTGCCCGACCCTGCCCTGCTCGACGAGCTGCTCGACGTCGCCCTGGACGCCGCCCGCCGGGCCGGGGCGCTGCTGCTCGACGGCCGGCCCGCCGACCTCGGTGTGGCCGGTACCAAGAGCAGCCCGGTCGACGTGGTGACCGAGATGGACCTGGCCTCGGAGAAGCTCGTCCTGGAACTGATCACGGCCCGCCGGCCCGAGGACGGCTACCTCGGCGAGGAGGGCGCCGAACGGCCCGGCACCAGCGGTGTGCGCTGGGTCGTCGACCCGCTGGACGGCACCGTCAACTACTTGTACGGGCTGCCGTCCTGGGCGGTCAGTGTGGCCGCCGAGCTGGACGGGCGCGCGGTGGTCGGGGTGGTGTACGCCCCGGCTCGCGGCGAGCTGTTCCACGCCGTGATCGGTCGCGGGGCGCACCGGGACGGACAGCCGCTCTCCACCCGCCCGGCGCCGCCGTGGGGCCAGGCGCTGATCGGCACCGGTTTCGCCTACGTCCGGGAGGTGCGGGTGCGGCAGGCCGAGGTGGTGCTCGCCCTGATGTCGGAGGTGCGCGACATCCGTCGGGCCGGCGCCGCGGCCGTGGACCTCTGCGACGTCGCGGCGGGCCGGCTGGACGGCTACTACGAGCGCGGCCTGGCCGCCTGGGACCGGGCGGCGGGCTGCCTGATCGCGGCCGAGGCCGGTGCCCTGGTCGGCGGCCGCCCCGGGCACGGCCCGGACGGCGAGCTGACCGTGGCCGCCGCGCCAGGGGTGTACGAGCCGCTCCAGGAGCGGCTGGCCGCCCTGCGCGCCTGGGCGGACCGGGCGGCGCCCACCGGGTGACCCGGACCGGGTCCCCCCGTCGGGCCGCCCTTCCCGGGCGGACCCGGCGGGGGACGCCCGGGCAGCGAAGAGCCCTGACATACGGGGGATGCCAGGGCCTGGGTTTTCGCACGGCCCCCGTAGGGCCGCTGGTGCCGGAGGTCCGGCGACGGGTCGGGCGGTCGGAGGATCAGGCGGCGGTGCGGTGGCGTTCCAGCACCGTGTCCACGCCGTGCTCGGCGGCGAGACGGCGCAGATCGTCCAGCTCGGACTGTTCCACCTCGGCGAGGAACTCGTCCCCGGCCTCGATCGCGCGGTGCAGGTCCTGCTCGGCGTTGGCGATGCGCTGCAGGATTCCGGCGGTGAAGGCGTCCATACGGGCCCCCTTACTGTGTCGGACGTGCACGGTCGTGCGCCCCCTGCCCCAGGTGTGCGGTAGCCAGCGGAAGCGTCCGATCCGGTTCGGTGAAGATGTCCGGTCGGGCGCGGAGACGGCCCTCGGCCGCTCCCGTGACGCCCCGAGCCCCAGGGCCGGCGCGGATGAACGCACGGCGGGTGGGTGCGATCGGCTCAGAAACCGGATCGCGGGTGTGCAGCTGTCCTCCCCGCCCCCGGGGCGGGGAAACCTCCCGCCGCGAGAAAGTTGCCCGCGTCACAGTCCAATCGGACTGTTCCCGCCACGAACCCCGCCACGAACCCCGGCGGCGGACCCTGGTGCGGACCCCGGCCGCGGACCCGCCGGGCGCCCGGTGCCACCTGCGGGCGGACCTGCCTCCGGGGCAGCTTATCGCTGCTTTACCGCAGGACCAGGCAGGATGGAGCCACCTTCGGAGCCGTGCGTCCGCCTCCGGGGCCGGCCTGGAGAAGGGACAACGACCGTGCGGGTTCTCGTCGTCGAGGACGAGCAGTTGCTCGCCGAGGCAGTCGCCACGGGTCTGCGCCGCGAGGCGATGGCCGTCGACGTGGTGTACGACGGGGAGGCCGCGCTCCAGCGCATCGCGGTCAACGACTACGACGTGGTCGTCCTCGACCGCGACCTGCCGCTGGTGCACGGCGACGACGTCTGCCGCAGCGTCGTCGAGCAGGGCCTCGCCACCCGGGTGATCATGCTGACCGCCTCCGGCGACATCAGCGACCGGGTCGAGGGCCTGGAGATCGGGGCGGACGACTACCTTCCGAAGCCGTTCGCCTTCAGCGAACTCGTCGCCCGGGTCCGCGCCCTGGGCCGCCGTGCCACCGTCCCGCTGCCCCCGATCCTGGAACGGGCCGGCATCTCGGTCGACCCGGGCCGCCGCGAGGTCATCCGGGACGGCCGCCCGGTCCAGCTCGCCCCCAAGGAATTCGCCGTCCTGGAGGTGCTGATGCGGGCCGGCGGTGCCGTCGTCTCCGCCGAGCAGCTGCTCGAGAAGGCCTGGGACGAGCACACCGACCCGTTCACCAACGTCGTCCGCGTCACCGTGATGACCCTGCGCCGCAAGCTCGGCGACCCGCCGGTGATCGTCACCGTGCCCGGTTCCGGCTACCGGATCTGACCGGACCCGCCCCCACCCGCGCCCGCCCCGGCGGACGCCCCGAGAGGACCATCATGACCACCCCGCCCTCGGCCGGCGGGCCCTCCGGCGCGCCCTCCGGCGGGCGCGCCGTGCCCGGCACGCCCGTTCCGCCCAGGCCCCCGCACCCGCCGCGCGCCCCCCGACTGCACCAGCCCGAGAGCTACGTGCCCGGCGACGGCATGCTCGCCTGGCTGCCCTTCCGCCCCACCATCCGGATCCGGCTCACCCTGCTCTACGGCGGGATGTTCCTGATGGCCGGGGTGGTGCTGCTGCTGCTGATGTACGTCTTCGTGCGGCAGGCCATGCAGGACGTCCGGCCGCAGACCCTGGACTTCGGACCGGGCGGTGTCCGGGTGAACGGCACCTGGATGAGCACCGAGGGGTTCAACCAGTACCTGGCCACCATCCACACGGACAAGGCCAGCACCGCGCTCAACATGCTGCTGCGCAAGACCCTCACCATGCTGGTCTGCCTGGCCGCGATCGCCTTCGCGGCCGGCTACGCGATGGCCGGCCGGGTGCTGCGCCCGCTCGGCCGGATCACCCGCACCGCCCGCGAGGTCGCCTCCTCCGACCTGCACCGGCGGATCGAGCTGGACGGCCCGGACGACGAGCTCAAGGAGCTCGCGGACACCTTCGACGACATGCTGGAGCGGCTGGACCGGTCCTTCGACTCCCAGCGCCGCTTCGTCGCCAACGCCTCGCACGAGCTGCGCACCCCGCTGGCGATCAACCGCACCCTGCTGGAGGTCCAGCTCTCCGACCCGGCGGCCTCGGCCGACCTCCAGCAGCTCGGCAAGACCCTGCTGGCCACCAACGAGCGCAGCGAGCAGCTGGTCGAGGGCCTGCTGCTGCTCGCCCGCAGCGACAACGAGCTGACCGACCGCCGCCCGGTGGAGCTGTCCGAGGCCGCCACCCGGGCGCTGGAGCAGACCAGGGCCGAGGCCGTGAAGCGCGAGGTCGACCTGCGCGCCTCGCTGCACCCGGCGATGGTCGCCGGCAACGGCATCCTGCTGGAGCGGATCGCGCTCAACCTGCTCCAGAACGCCGTCCGCTACAACTCCCCGGACGGCTGGGTCGAGATCACCACCGCCCCGGTCCCCGGCGGCGGCGAGCTGGTGGTCTCCAACACCGGCCCGGTGGTGCCCGGCTACGAGCTGGAGCACATCTTCGAGCCGTTCCGCCGGGTCAAGGGCGCCGACCGCACCCGCAGCGACAAGGGGGTCGGCCTCGGCCTCTCGATCGTCCGCTCGGTGGTCCGGGCGCACAACGGCACCATCGAGGCGACCCCGCGCGCCGGCGGCGGCCTCACCATGCGCGTGCGCATCCCCGGCATCTAGCGGGCGCCCCCGGACACCCTCCCGCACCCGTGCCCACCGGACGGCTCCCGGAGCCGTCACGACCCCCTCACGGCCCTCCTGGGGCCCGTCCGCCGCCCGGGGCGGGCGACCTCCGTACGCCGACCGTTCCCAGCCGCCCCCGCCAGGCCTGTCAAGACGACATAAGCCCTGGCGGGGGCGGCTTGTCTTTTCCGGTCCGGGCAACTTACGGTGTCGTAACCTACGCAACCGTAAGTGCGGCTGCCCAGTACTCCGGTGTGCCCGTCCAACGCGCTCCTCCGGCGCGTGACCTCCCCCAGGAGCCAGATCCGTGACCATCGCCCCCGTGCAGCGCAGTACCTCGCTCGGTTCGAGCGCCTGGACCGACGCGCGACTGATCCTGGCCCTCGAAGAGGTCGTCGAGAAGGAGCTCGACCGCCACCTCAAGGTCGCCAAGGAGTGGATGCCGCACGAGTTCGTGCCCTGGAGCCGGGGGCGCGACTTCCCCGGTGTGCTGGGCGGCGAGGCCTGGGAGCCCGGCGACTCCAAGGTGACCCCGCTCGGCCGGGTCTCGCTGGTGGTCAACCTGCTCACCGAGGACAACCTCCCGAGCTACCACCACGAGATCGCGACCATGTTCGGCCGCGAGGGCGCCTGGGGGACGTGGGTGCACCGCTGGACGGCGGAGGAGGGGCGGCACGGCATAGCCATTCGCGACTACCTGCTCACCACCCGGGCCGTCGACCCGGACGAGCTGGAGCGGGCGCGGATGTCCCACATGTCGGAGGGCTTCGTGTCCGACAACGCGCACAGCATGCTGCAGTCGGTCGCCTACGTGGCCTTCCAGGAGCTCGCCACCCGCATCTCGCACCGCAACACCGGCCACTACGCCGGCTGCCCGCTGGCGGACCAGCTGCTCGCGAAGATCGCCAACGACGAGAACCTGCACATGGTCTTCTACCGCAACCTGCTGAAGGCCGCCCTGGAGATCGCCCCCGACCAGGCCATGCGCGCCGTTGCCGACGTGGTGACCGACTTCCGGATGCCGGGCCACGGCATCCCCGGCTTCGAGCGGGCGGCCGCCCAGATCGCCCTCGGCGGCGTCTACAACCTCCGCATCCACCACGACGACGTGCTGCAGCCCGTGCTGCGCCACCTCAAGGTGATGGAGATCGGGGGCCTCGGTCCCGAGGGCCTGCAGGCCCAGGAGGAGCTCGGCGTCTTCCTCGACGGACTGGACGCCCAGGCGACCAAGTTCGACGAGCGGCAGGCGGCCCGGCTGGCGCGGATCGCGGCCCGGAAGCAGTAGGCGCGGCGGCGGGCACCCCTCCGGAGGCTCCGACGGGGGCTGCGGCAGACGTACTGGCTTGGGCGGATTTTCCATGTTTTGCCCGGCCCGGGGGTGAACGTGACCAAGCTCACACCGTGTCGCTCCAGGGGATGGGGCAACCCCGGAGAGTGATCATCGTCCCGATCGCTCCGATCGCCGTCCGTGAGCGGAACGGCGATCGGAGGCGGGGCGAAGGATTGGCTCTCCGCCCTGGTGGGCAAGGGAATTGGCGGGCGCGCGGCGGACCTTCGCTCACGGAGCGTGTCCGTCGGGCGCCCGCCGACGCGCTCCGGCGATGGCCCTGGGTGAGGCGTCGAGGGCCCAAGTGGATCATCCCGGCGGACCCCCGGCTGAGTGTCGATTGAGTAACAGGGCTTGAAGTAAGGCAAAATCTCCGCCTCGGGTCGGGCACAAGACCGACCCCCCATGCGTTACGTGCGCTGGAGATACCGCACACACCGCACAACCCGGAGGGGGAGAGCGAAAAATGGCTACCGACTACGACACCCCACGCAAGACCGACGATGAGCTCAACGAGGACAGCATCGAGGAGCTCAAGGCCCGCAGGAACGACAAGGGCGGCAACGCGGTCGACGTCGACGAGTTCGAGGCGGCCGAGGGCATGGAGCTCCCCGGCGCGGACCTCTCGAACGAGGAACTCTCCGTCCGGGTGCTGCCGCGGCAGGCCGACGAGTTCACCTGCATGAGCTGCTTCCTGGTCCACCACCGCAGCCAGCTGTACAGCGAGAAGAACGGCAACCCGATCTGCCGGGACTGCGGCGCCTGAGGACCAGGGCGTCATGACTCGGGCCTCGCGGTGTCCGCGAGACCGGTGCGACGCCCCTTCCGGCCCCGGGCAGCGGGGCCGGACGGCAGCTCCGGCGTCCGTCCCGACGGACGCACCAGTCATACGGACGGATGGAAACGCGTCTCCCGGAGACGCCGAGGGACGGTACCGCCTCGCGGTACCGTCCCTTTCCGTCTTTCCCGTCCGTCTTTCCCGGACCGGACCGGGCGTTCCCCGGTGGGGCCCCGCTCAGGCGCGGGTGTTCCGGCGGGCCTCTTCCAGGGCCTCGGCGAGCTTCATCGGCGAGCGGGTGGAGAGGTAGAGGTAGGGCGTCGGGTCGGCCGGATCGCTGACCTCGACCCGGAGTGCGGTCGGCACGTAGCTGCGCAGCAGCATGAAGGCCCGCGGGTCGGCCTTGGGGCCGCGCCAGGCGGCGGCCTCGGCCGGACCGAGCGCGTGGGCGGAGCCGAGGGCGTCCACCGGGATCCGGGCCGTGCCGGCCACCAGGGAGCCCTGGACCACCCGGATCCGGGCGGAGCCGTAACTGTTGATCGCGGCGGCGCCGGCGGCGATGCCGACCACCAGCCCGACCAGGGCGCCCACCGCGCTGACCCGCAGCAGGATCAGGGCGAGCGTGAGGCCGAGCAGGACCGGGAACAGCCACCAGGAGCGCGGCGCGGTGAGGCGTTCGTCGTACATGCCCCCCATTGTGGGCGTCGATACACCGGGCTCCGGACGCAACCCCCGCTCCCGGCACGGCTACCGGTCGGTAGGGTGGGGCGCCGTGACCGGTTCGACTGCCCCCACCGCGCCCCCCACCGCGCCCCTGACCCCCGCCGCCCCCAGCGAGTCCGCGCCCCCGGCCCACCCGGCGTCGCCCGCGACGCCCCCGCCGGAGGCCGTCCTCCCGCCGCGCGCGCCCGAGGCCCCGGCCCCCGGCACCAGCCTCGGCTCCCACTACGAGCACTGCTTCGGCTGCGGCCCGCAGCACCCCGGCGGACTGCGGATCGACGCGGTCGCCGGGACCGGCCTCGACGTCACCGCCGAGTTCACCGTCCGCCCGGAGCACCAGGGCGGCCCCGGGCTGGCCCACGGTGGCCTGCTGACCACGGCCATGGACGAGACCCTCGGCACGCTCAACTGGCTGCTGCACGTCCCCGCCGTCACCGGCCGGCTGGAGACCGACTTCCTGTCCCCGGTGCCGGTCGGCTCCACGCTGCACCTGCGGGCCTGGATAACCGGTGCGCACGGCCGGAAGATCTACAGCGCCGCCGAGGCGCGGATCGGTGGCCCCGACGGCCCGGTCGCCGTGCGCGCACGGGCACTCTTCATCCAGGTGAAGCTGGAACACTTCACCAAGCACGGTCGTCCCGAGGACATCGAGAAGGTCCTCGACGACCCCGACCTGATGCAGCGCGCCCGAACCTTTGAGGTGAACCCTTGAGCAGCACCCCCCGCGAGCCCCTCGACGTCCTGATCCGCCGGCTCGACCCCGAGCTGCCGCTGCCCGCGTACGCGCAGCCCGGCGACGCCGGCGCCGACCTGCGGACCACCGTGGACGCGGAGCTGGCCCCCGGCGAGCGGGCGGTGCTGCCCACCGGCATCGCCGTCGCGTTGCCCGACGGCTACGCCGCGTTCGTCCACCCCCGGTCCGGACTGGCAGCTCGTTGCGGCGTTGCTCTGGTGAACGCCCCAGGGACGGTCGATGCCGGGTACCGTGGAGAGATCAAGGTGATCGTCGTCAATCTGGATCCGCGCGAGGCGGTCAGCTTCCGCCGAGGGGACCGGATCGCCCAGCTGGTCGTCCAGCAGGTCGAGAAGGCCCGCTTCCACGAAGTGGCCGAGCTGCCGGGGTCGGCACGGGCCGAGGGCGGGTTCGGGTCGACCGGTGGTCACGCCGCGGTCTAGGCTGCCCGCGGCCTCGCAGGAAGCCGAGCAGGTATTCGCATCGGTCTTGGACCGGGAAGGACAGTGACCGTGTTCCGTCGTCGCCAGAAGAGCGAGGACGCTGTCGAGCAGCTCGCCGACGACGCCATCAGCGCCGACGAGACGGCCGATGACGTCGAAGGTTCCGCCGAGAGCGAGAACGTGACCGTGGACCCGACGGACCGGGTCGGTCTGCCGCCGGCTCCGCGGCCGGACGGTCCGTGGGACCACTCCGAGCTGGAGAACCCGGAGGAGGGCCGCGTCGACCTCGGCGGCCTGCTGGTCCCCGGTGTCGAGGGCATGGAGCTCCGGGTCGAGGTGGCCGGCGACGCGATCGTGGCCGCGACCCTGGTCCTCGGCAGCAGCGCCATCCAGCTTCAGGCCTTCGCGGCCCCCAAGTCGGAGGGCATCTGGGGCGAGGTCCGTGAGGAGATCGCCAACGGCATCACCTCGCAGGGCGGCCTCGTCGAGGAGGAGGAGGGCCCGCTGGGCTGGCACCTCCGCGCCCAGGTCCCGGTGCAGCTGCCGGACGGCACGCAGGGCGTGCAGCTGGTGCGCTTCGTCGGCTGCGACGGTCCGCGCTGGTTCCTGCGCGGTGTCATCTCCGGCCAGGCCGCCGTCCAGCCCGAGATGGGCGGGATCCTGGAGCAGGTCTTCCGGCAGACGGTCGTCGTCCGCGGCGAGACCCCGATGGCGCCCCGCGACCCGATCGTGCTGAAGCTCCCCGAGGACGCGCAGATGGTCGCCGACGGCGGCGGCGCCGTCGCGGCCACCGGTGAGGGCCCACCGGTGAGGGCGAGAACCGCTTCGGCGGCACCTCGATCGACCCGTTCGCCCGCGGCCCGGAGATCACCGAGGTCCGCTGAGTACAGCGCCCCAGTACGCCGATCGCCCCCGCCCGGACCACCGGGCGGGGGCGATTTGCTTCTGACGG
>NZ_JZWY01000534.1:0-18624 GCF_000966955.1 Streptomyces sp. NRRL S-495 | reverse complement strand
GGCGTGGACGGGCGTCGTCCGTGGCGTCCGTGGCGTCCGTGGTCATGGCACCTGCCGCTCTGTGCGCGCCTCGCCGTCCGTTTTGTCCGGCAAATCACCTTTGCATGGCGGAGCCGTTCGGGCGACCCGGATGGGCCCCGCGCCGGACGCCGACGGGACCGGCCCGGCGGACGCCGACGGGACGCCCAGCTCGGACTCCACCTCGCCGAACCGGGACAGTACGAAGGTGCCGCCGACCGCCACCACGAAGCCGGTCAGCGCGCACCAGGCATAGCCGGGCCTGGCGGTGTCACCGAGCGCCACCACCCCGACCAGCGCCGGGCCGAAGGTCTCCGACACGGTCCCGGCGGCGGTCACCGCCGTCACCGTGCCGCGCTGGAGGGCCAGCGCATAGGCGAGGTACCCGCCGAGGCCGCCCAGCGCCAGCCCGTACGCGGCCGGGTCGGTGAACACGTCGAGCGGCCCGGAGACGTCGAGGACCCGGACCGCGAGGCTGGTGACCCCGAAGCCGACCCCCGCCAGCAGGCCGAGGCCGACCGCCGCCGCATTCCCGGTGCGGCGGGCGAGGACGAACGTGAGCAGCAGCATCAGCCCGGTGGTGGCGAGCAGCGCCCAGTGGAACGCGGCCGGCGCGTGGTCGCGGCCCGCGCGCCCGGAGCCGAGGGCCAGCAGGGTCAGTCCGACCACCACCGCGGCGATGCCCAGCAGGTCGGCGCGGTGCAGCCGGGCCCCGAGCAGCCGGGCGGCGGCGAGCGCGGTGACGGCGAGGCTGGCGTTGGTGACGGCCTGGACCAGGAACAGTGGCAGGGTGCGCAGGGCGACGATGCTCAGGGCGAAGCCCGCGATGTCCAGACCGGTGCCGAGCAGGAACCGCCAGGACCGGAGCAGGGCGGCCAGCAGGCCGACCCGCACCCGGTCCGCGGGCGGCGTCTCCCGTGCGCCGCCCGCCTGGAACACCGAGCCGAAGCCGAAGCAGACGGTGGCGACCAGGGCGGTGGTGAGTCCGAGCAGCATGGCCCTCCCGGCGTCGGGGGCGCCCCGGGAGCCGGGGCCCGCCCCCAGTCTCCGCCGGGCCCGGCCGGGCCGCAGCGGGGAGGACCGCTACCGGTAGGGGTCAGCCCTCGGCCGGGCGCCCCGCGGCGGCGGCGAGCACACCGTTGGCCACCGGTACCGCGAGCAGCAGGGCGATCGCGCCGATCAGCCCCGTCCCGGCGGCGTCCGGGAGCACGCGGTCGGCCACCGCCGCGGCGAGGACGGCCACCGCGCCAAGGGCGGCGACGCCGGCCAGCACTCCGCGCAACCGGCGCGGCGGGCGTTTGCGGTCGTACTCGACCGCGACCCCGACGGCTCCGACGGCGCTGAGGGCCCAGGGGAGGTCACGCAGCCACCCCTCCCCCAGCAGCAGCCACACCGCCAGGCCGAGCAGGCAGGCGAACACGACGCCCAAGATCTCGGCCACCACCGTCGCCGCCACCATGTCCCGGACGTGCATGTTCCTCCCCCTCCGCTCGCCCCTCCCGGGAGGCTACCCCGGGAGGAGCGCGTACGGTACGGGGCCGAATGCGCCGCGTGAGCGCGGGGCGGGCGTTCCGGGGGAGGAACGGCGGCGGCCCGGAACGGGCTCCTACTCCGCGACCGCCGCACGGGTTCCTACTCCGCGACCGCCGCCTCCGCGCGGCCCGAGCCCTCCGCATGGGCGGGGAGGGTCGGCCAGGTGAGGAGCGGCAGCGGGCCGGGGTGGTGGTGGACGGCGTAGTGGTGCGGGGCCATCGCGGTCTCGCGGCCGGGGAGGGCGGCGACGACCGCGTGGTGCGCGGCGGCGGGGGTGAGGTCCTGGTCGGTGGTGGCGATCCGGGCGGTGAGCCGGCCGTCCTGGTGGCCGAGGTCGACCGCCGTCGCCCGCGTGCCGAGGGCGTCGGCGACCAGGGCGCGGACGGCCGCGAGGTCGATCCAGTCGGCGCCGATCCGCTGCCAGTCGCCGGTGCGGGTGGCGGGGCTCAGGCCGCTGAGGGCGGCCAGCTCGGTGAGCGGCAGCGGTCCTGCGGCGGCGGCCGCGAGGACGGCGGGGACGGCGCGGGCGAAGCGCTCGGCGTCGGCGCGCTCGAACACCTGGGGGCAGGCCAGCAGGGCGAACTCCAGGCTGCCGGCGGTGCGCAGGATGTTGAGCATCAGGCGCACCGGCAGCGGCTGGTCCGGCAGCCACTGCACCTCGGGGTCGGCGGTGGGGGCCGGGCGGGCGTCGGAGAGGGTCTCGGGGATGGCGAGGCTGAGGTCGTTGACGACGATCTGGCGGGCGAAGCGGGCGCCGCGCCGCTCGGCGACGTCCTCCACCAGCTGCCAGACCTTGTCGGCGTTGAGCGTGCTGTGCCAGTAACCGGTGAAGGAGGCGACCTTGGTACGGCCGATCAGGGCGTCCAGGTCGTCGTCCGCGGCGGAGGGGCCGACCTCCAGGGCGATCAGGGCGTCCTGGGCCAGGGTGCCGATGTGGTCGGCGAGGGCGGAGCGCTGGCGGTTCGCCGACAGGGCCGAGATCACCAGGTCGGTGCGGGCGGCGCGGTGCGCGGCGAGGGCGGCGAAGACGGCGAGCAGGACGGCCGAGGGGCCGGCGGCGGTGCGGCGGCAGACCGCTTCGAGGTCGGCGGCGGCGGTCCGGGAGCGCAGCAGCAGGGCGGCCGTCCCCTCGGCCGCGCCGGGGGTCATGCCGTCGACGGAGAAGGAGCTCGACGGTCCGGCGGTGAGGACGCTCTCCCAGTGCTTGAGCGCGGCCGCCGTCTTGCGGCGCCCCTGGGGGCTCTGCTCCAGGGCGGCCAGTTCGAGCGGGGTGCGGGAGCCGGCCGGCGGCAGCTGCGCCCCGGCGGCGAGGGCCAGCCAGTCGCGGATGAGCAGCGTGACCGCGACGCCGTCGACCCCGGCGTGGCAGCCCACCACGACCAGCCGGTGTACGAGTCGGCCCTCGGTGAGCAGGGTGAAGCGCAGCCGCGGGGCGGCGGTCAGGTCGAAGGGCACGGCGACGTCGGCCCGGCCCAACTCGTCGGCGAGGGCGTCGATCCCGGCGCCGTCGCGGTCGCCGACGGGGACCAGGGCGACGGTGAACTCGCCCTCGGCGCGCACCTCCTGGCGTTCGGGGAAGCCGTCCTTGCCGGGGCCGGGCGGGAAGACGGTGCGCAGCGACTCGTGCCGTTCCAGCAGCGCGCGCAGGGCGTCGACGGCGGTGGCGACGGTGGTGCCCTCGGGGACGGGCCAGACCGACTCGCGGTTGATCTGTTCGGGCCGGTCGCGCCCGATGCAGCGGAGCATGTTGTCCTGGCCGAGGGTGAGCGGTCCCGAGCCGCCGCCCACGCCGTGGAAGCGGGCCGTGATCAGGCCCTCGGTCTCGGTCACGTCGTGCGTCATCACGTCGGTCGCGCCCTTCGGTTCGCAGGTCTGGGCGAGGTGCGGTCGGGACGCTACCAGCGGGCCGATCATGTGGTCCAGACCAGAAATCTGGGATACCGGCGGGTCCCCCCGGCTTCCCTGATGCTTCGTCAACTACCTGACATGGCAGGTCAAACGGGTGGAGACCAGATCCTTCGGCGGACGGTGGCCGGGCCGGCGCCGACGGCGGCCAGCGCGGCCCGGAACCGGCCGGGGGCGGGCACGTCCTCGACCCGGCAGGGGCCGGGGCCGAGCGCGCCGGGGTCGGCGAGCAGTACCGGCGACGGCCCGTCCAGCGGCAGCCCGAAGCCCTGGACCAGCCGCCCGCCGTACGCCTTGACGCACGCCTCACGGCGGCACCAGAGCACGGTGAAGCGCCCGGCCGGGTCCGGGTCGGCGGCGACCGACTCGACCTCGTCGGCCGGGAAGTAGCGCCGGGCCATCCGCACCGCGACCCGCGCGTCGCGGACCTCCTCGACGTCCACCCCGACGGCGCGCCCCTCGGTGAGGGCGACGGCCGCGAGGGCGCCGGAGGCGGAGTGGTTGACGGCGAGGCCGTCGATCCCGGGCTTGCCGTGCGGGCCGTAGCGCCAGACCAGCCGCGCGGGGTCACGGCCGAGCCGGGCGCCGGCGAGCAGGCGCACGGCGCCGTGGGCGACGGTGAACCGTCGCCCGAAGCGCCGGTCCGGGCCGTCCGCGCGGGCGCGTTCGGCCGGGTCGAGGAGTTCGCGCAGGACGCGGACCACCGACTCGGGCTGGTCGGTGGGGATCAGCCACACGTCGACAGTGTCGGTGCGGCCCACCGGAGCAACGGGATCGACGGAAGCATCAGGAGCGGCGGGACCGGTGCCGGCCGGGGCCGCACCGGGTCCGGTCATGACGGCGGACCCGCGCGCAGGGTCAGGGTGGAGAGCACGCCGAGCCTCGGGTCGAAGTCGGCCAGCAGCACGGGTCGCCGCTCGGCCCGCCAGTCGGGCAGCCGGTCGGCGAGCGCCGACCACAGTCCGGTGAACGGCTGGCCGGCGGGGACACGGACGGCGTCCAGGCCCGGCACCTCCAGCCCGGCGGCGAGCAGGACGGCCGCCTCCTCCCCCAGCGCCTTCGCCTGTCGGCGGACCTCCTCCGCCACCGACTCGGCCGAGCCGACCATCACGCCACTTTCCTGACGAACCGTCAATTCCTCGCCGGGCAAAGTCTCGCAGACCAGGACGACGGCGCAGTGCCGGTCCGGCAGGATGACCGGTTCGGGCGGCCGGTGGTGCAGGGCGGTCTGCTCGGCGAGAACGACCACCGCGCGCCGGGCGACGCCGGTCCGCTGGTACGCGAGGGCGGCACGCAGCGCGGCGAACGCCCCGGCGGTGCCCTGGTCGCAGAGCGCGAGCGCGGTGGGCGTGCCCGCGCAGGAGCGGCTGAGCGCGAGCGAGGTGGGCGCACCGGGCCGGACGTCGGGCGAGTCGAAGGCCTGGATCAGTACGTCCGCCGGCTCGTCCGGTCCGAGCGCCTCGGTGAGCAGGCCGGCGGCCAGTTCCTCGTAGGCGTGCCCGACCCCTTCGGCCAGCAGGTCCTCGCGCAGCGGCAGGCCGTACGGGCGGACCAGGTCGGCGACGAAGACCCGCAGGTCGGGGTCGAGGGAGAGTTCGGAGCGGCCGTCGGCGTACCGCGTCAGCACCCGGGTGAGACCCGGGGCGGCGGCCACCGGTCAGTCCTCGGCGATGATGTGCGCGGCGACGTAGTCGGCCAGGTTGGTGACCGAGCGCAGGTCGTCCTCGGTGATCTGCTCGACGTCGACCTGGATGTCGAGCGCCTCCTCGACCTCGAGGATCAGCTCGATGGTGCCGGCCGAGGTGAGGCCGAGGTCGTCGAAGAGGCAGGCGTTCTCGGGGATCTCGAACGGGTCCCGCTTGAGGACGCGCGGGATCAGCTCGCCGAGGCTGTGCAGGATCCGGACGCGCAGCTCGGTGTCGGTGGTCTGGACCACTTGGTCGGACATGGGTGGGACCGTCCCGTCGTGCGTGGTGGAGTGGGGCGGAGCGGCCGAAGGACCGGCGCCCGGGGGAAGGGAAGAAGGACCGGGGAGGACGGGCCGACGGCGGGTCGGCCGTCCGGCGTCAGTGCTCGACGACCATGGCGGAGAAGGTCGCTCCGATACCGGCGGCCGCGACGAGGTAGCGGTCGCCCCGTTCGAGCAGCCCCCGCGTGGTGGCGGTGTGCAGATTGATGAGGCCGTCCGCAGCGAAACTGTGCCCCACCGACGTCACGTTGTCCAGCACCACCTTCCCGATCGGGAAGCCGATCCGGCGCGCGATCGTGCGCCAGGAAGCCTGGTTGACGTTGTGCGGGAGCAGCAGCGCCAGGTCGGAGAGGTCCAGACCTGCCTGGTCGAGGGCGGCCTCGATCGCCTCGACCATCACATCCGGGTACTCCCGCTGGTAGCGGGCCAGCAGATCCTGGTCCTCGGCCAGCCGGCCGTCGAACTCGGGGCGCTGGCGCACCGCGTAGGACAGCACCCGGTCGTGTTCGCCGCCGGCGCTGACCAGACAGGCGGCCGCGCCCTCGGCGAAGATGCCGGTCTCGGGCACCACCTGGGCGTCCTTGGTGAAGGTCTTCTCCCCCGCGAGCACCAGGGCCAGCGCCTGCGGATCGGGATCCCCGGCGAGCAGGCGTCCGGCCAGGTCGACGGCCAGCAGGCCGACGGCGCAGGCGTGGTGGGTCACGGTGAAGGCCTGGGCGTGGCCGAGGCCGTAGCGGTGGAGCAGGTCGTGCAGGGGGTTGAGCGGGTACGGCACGGCCACCGGCATGCTGCGCGCGTGGATCACGAAACGGATGTCCCGTTCGCGTCCGCGCAGCTCCGGAAGGGCGTCGACGGCGGCGCCGAGCAGGTCGGGCAGCTTCCCGTCCGGGTCCAGTCGCAGCTGGTCCAGGCCGTGGAAGCGGCGGAAGAGTCGAAGTTGACGTGGGGTCAGGCCCAGGCGCTCGCCCACTGCCTCGATGGGCACGGTGTGGTGGGGGAGGTGGACGGCCACTGCCTCCAGTGCGGTCACGCGGGCTAGTATTCCCACGCCCGACGGGTCCGCACAAGTGATCTCGGGCGGTTGCGGCGCACAGTCCGCACAGCTCACCCCACGGAACGCGCAGGCCAAGTGCCGCCGTCCCCCCGCCCCCGCGTCGTCGAGCCGGTGGAGTCCCTGATGAACGATCGTGAACGTCCCGTCCCCGTACCGCCGGTCCGCCCGGCCCTGGTCGCACTGCTGGCGGAGGCCGCACAGGCACCGCCCGGCTGGGCCGCCGGCGTGACCGGGCAGTCCCGGCTGGACGGGGACCTGCTGCTGGACGAGACCGAGCTCGCCGCACTGCACGAGGGCCTGCGCCGGAGCTTCGGCCCGTCGGTGGACCTCGCCGCGCTGCGGGCCGGCCTCGACCTGGCCGCGCTGGAGGCCCTCACCGTCGCCGACGTCGAGCGGCTGCTGCCCGCGGAGGACGCCCGATGAGCCGCTTCCTGCTGGTGGTCCCGCCGCTGACCGGGCACGTCAATCCGACCGTGGGCCTGGCCCGGGAGCTGGTGGCGCGCGGCCACGAGGTGGCCTGGACCGGCACCGAGACGGCGCTGCGCCCGCTGCTCGGGCCGGACGCGACGGTGTTCGGCACCGGCACCCGGGCGTTCCGGGCGCAGGGCGGGCACGGGCTGGCCGCCGTCCGCTCGCTGTGGGAGGGCTTCATCGTCCCGTACGCGCGGTTCACCACCAAGGCGCTGGACGCGGCGGTGCGGGAGTTCCGCCCGGACGCGCTGCTGGTGGACCAGCACACCCCGGCCGGGGCGCTGGTGGCGCACCGGCACCGGCTGCCCTGGGGCACGCTGGCGCCGGGGGCGATGGAGCTGGGGCGGCCGTTCCGGGGGCTGCCGCTGCTGGAGGAGTGGATGACCGGCCTGCTGCTGGGCCTGTGGCGGCGGGCCGGACTGCCCGAGGAGGAGTACGTCGACCCGCGTTTCTCCCCCGCCCTGGTGCTCGCCTTCACCGGTCCGGCGCTGACCGGCGCCGGATCGGGCACGCCCGATTCAGTCCCGGCGCACCATGCCGCCGTCGGGCCGGTGCTGACGGACCGGCCGGCCGATCCGGTGTTCCCCTGGGAGCGGCTGCTGCCGGGACGGCGCCGGGTACTGGTCACCATGGGCACCCTGTCCGGCGAGCTCGGCGCGGACTTCCTGGCCCGGGCGGTGCGGGCGCTGGAGCTGTGCGGGCCGGACGTGCAGCCGGTGTTCGCGGCGCCCGGCGGACTGCTGCCCGAACTGCCCGGTGACGCGGTGGCGGTGGACCGGGCGCCGGTGCTGGAGCTGATGCGGCGCGGGGTGCTGGACGCGGTGCTGTGCCACGGCGGGATGAACACCGTCGGCGAGGCCCTGGCGCACGGACTGCCACTGGTCACGGCGCCGATCCGGCACGACCAGCCGTTCGTGGCGGCCCAGGTGGCGGCCGCCGGGGCGGGACTGCGGGTGCCGTTCGCCCGGGTGACGCCGGATCACCTGGCGGCGGCCCTGCGGAGCGTGCTGGACGAGCCCGGGTACCGGGCGGCGGCCGCCCGGGTCGGGGCGGAACTGCTCGCCGGCGGTGGGGCCGCGGTGGCCGCCGACCGGGTGGAGGCACTGGTCACACCGGGTGCCCCTTGGGCCAATCCATTGGTCTAGGCCATTGTTTCCGGGGTGCCGAAGCCCCTAGGGTGGCCCGCAGCACCACTTCCCAGGTGTCCCGCGCGCCGCCTTCCGGCGCCCCGGCAACCCCATCCCCGCACGGGAGTTCTGGTTGATCGAGACCAAGGGGCTCAGAAAGTCCTACCCCTCCAAGAAACGCGGCCAGCCCCCCGTGGACGCCGTCCGAGGCATCGACCTCGACGTCGCCCCGGGTGAGATCTTCGGTTTCCTCGGCCCCAACGGCGCCGGGAAGACCACCACCCTGCGGATGCTCGCCACCCTGATCCGCCCCGACGGCGGCGAGGCCCGGATCGCCGGGGCCGACCTGTTCGCCGACCCCGCCGAGGTCCGCCGCCGGATCGGCTACGTCGCCCAGGGCGGCGGCACCACCGACGCCGTCACCGCGCGCGAGGAACTCGTGATGCAGGCGCGGCTGCACGGCACCGGCAAGGCCGAGGCCGTGCGCCGCGCCGACGAGGCGCTCAAGGCCTTCGAGCTCACCGAGTTCGCCGACCGGCCGTGCCGCACCTACTCCGGCGGCCAGCGCCGCCGGGTGGACATCGCGCTCGGCGTCATCCACTCGCCCAAGGTGCTGTTCCTGGACGAGCCCACGGTGGGCCTCGACCCGGCCAGCCGCGGCCACGTCTGGACCGAGATCCGGCGGCTGCGCGGCGAGGGCATGACCGTCGTCGTCACCACGCACTACCTCGACGAGGCCGACGCGCTCTGCGACCGGGTCTCCATCGTCGACCACGGCGGCATCGTCGCCGAGGGCACACCGGAGACGCTCAAGCGCGAGATATCCGGCGACGTCGTGCTCATCGGCCTCGGCGCCGGGGAGGCCGAACGGGCCGCCAAGGCCCTGCGCGAGCAGCCCGGCCTGCCGGAACTGCACCGTCTGGAACCGTCTGGAACAACGCGGCGACGACGGCCTGCGGCTCTACCTGGACGACGGCGCGGCCGCCGTCCCGCACCTGCTGCGCGCCCTCGACGGGGCGGGCGTCACCACCGGCACCGTGCAGCTGCAACGCCCCAGCCTGGACGACGTGTTCCTGGCCCGCACGGGCCGCTCCATCGAGCAGTCCTGACCCTCACCTCCGAACCCCGAGGAGGGGCTCCGATGAAGCTCGCCCGCGACACCTGGCTGGTCTTCCAGCGCCAGCTGCTGCTGATGTGGCGGACCCCGGTCTGGATCGCCGTCGGCGTGATCCAGCCGATCTTCTACCTGCTGCTGTTCGCACCGCTGCTCAAGCAGGTGCTGGCGCCGATGGGCGCGACCACCTACGCCGAGGCCTACCAGATCTACGTGCCGGGCCTGTTGGCGGTGCTGTGCATCTTCGGCGGCCTGTACACCGGCTTCAGCCTGCTCGGCGAACTGAAGGCCGGCATCATCGAGCGGGCCCGGGTGACCCCGGTCAGCCGGCTCGCGCTGCTGCTCGGCCGGGCGCTGCGGGAGGTGGTGGCGCTGCTCGTCCAGGCGGTGATCATCACGCTCATCGCGCTGCCGTTCGGCCTGCGGGTCGGCCCGCTGGACCTGCTGCTGGCCTTCCTGCTGATGGGCCTGCTCGCACTGATGACCTCGGCGATCTCGTACGGGATCGCGCTGGTACTGCCGGCCGACGAGGCGATGGCGCCGGTGGTGAACACCCTCGCCCAGCCGATCGCGCTGCTCTCGGGGGTGCTGCTGCCGCTGGCGCTGGCGCCGATGTGGCTGCAGACGGTGGCCAAGTGGAACCCCTTCTACTGGGCCGTGGAGGGCATGCGCGCGCTGTTCTCGGGCCATGTCGGGGACAGCGTGGTCTGGCAGGGGCTGCTGGTGGTCGCCGTGATGACGGTGGCGGCCGTGTACTGGTCGGCCCGGCTGTTCTCGACCCGGGTGCGCTGAACGAGGCGTGGGGCGATGGGTCCTCGGATCCACGAAAGAAAGACAGAGAGGCAGAGAGACAGAGGGACGGGAGGCGGGCGGGCCGGGCCGGAGGGGATCCGGTCGGCCCGCCTTCCGGCCTTCCCGCGCCCGGCCCCGGCCCCGGACCCGCCCGCCGCTTCCTCAACGTGCTTCGGACGGTGGCCGGTTGTGGGGCCGGACGCGACGGGTGACCGCGGGCCGCTGACGCCCCCGGTCGGCAGCCACCGGGAGACACGACGACGGCGGTGCCCCTTTGCTCGAAGGGGCACCGCCGTCGTGCGTGAGCGGGCTACCCGGCCGTCCCGGCCCCTGCCCCCGCCCCGGCCCCCGCCCGCAGGAAGCCCGCGAGCCTGGCCACGCCCTCCGCGATCCGCTCGGGCGTCAACGAGCTGATGGAGAGCCGCAACCGGTGCTCCCCGCCCCCGGCCGGGTAGAACGGCGCCATCGGCGTCCACAGCACGCCGAAGTCCCGCGCGCAGCGCTCCATCGCCGCTTCGTCGGCCGCGAACGCCACCGTGAGCACGGCGAAGAACCCGCCCTCCGGCAGGTTCCAGGAGACGCCCAGACGGTCCCGCTCGGCAGCCGGGAGCTGCCGCTCCAGCTCGGCCAGCAGCGCCCCCATCGCAGCCGCGTAGTGCGCCGTCGCGGGGGCGTTGGCGGCCCGCAGCCGGCAGTCGTGGGTCAGCAGCATCCCGCCGATCACGGCCTGGCTGAGGGCCGGGGTGTTGACCGTCGTCATGCTCTTCAGCTTGGCGATCTCGTCGGCCAGCAGGGTGCGCCGGCCGCCCGGACCGGTCACCTCCTGGTCGGCGACCAGATAGCCGAGCCGCGCGCCGGGGAAGCAGGTCTTGGCGAAGGAGCCCAGGTAGACGACCCGGCGGTGGCGGTCGAGCGCCTTCAGGGTGGGCCGGGCGCCGATGTCCCGGGCGAAGAACCCGTACGGGTTGTCCTCCACGATCAGCAGGCCCTCCTCGGCGGCCGTCTCCAGCAGCCGGGTCCTGGCGGCCACCGGCATCGAGGTGCCGGAGGGGTTGGCGAAGTCCGGCACCACGTACAGGGCGCGCGGGCGCCGGCCGGTGGCACGGACCTCCCGCGCGGCGGCGCGGACGGCCTCCGGGTCAGGCCCGCCCTCCGGCCCCTCGGGGACCGGCACCGTGGTCAGGTCGAGCAGCCGGGCGGCCCCGGTGACGCCGACGTAGCAGGGCGAGCTGACCAGCAGCACGTCGTCGGGGCCCGCGCAGAGCGCCCGCAGCGTCAGCAGCATGCCCTCCTGGGCGCCGACGGTCAGCACCAGCGCCTCGGGGGCCACGGTGAGGCCCTCGTCGTGGGCCAGCGTGCGGGCGACCAGGTCGTTGATGATGCCCTTGGTCGGGCCGTACTGGAACAGCGTGGTGCGGATCGCGTCGCGGTCCAGGCCGGTGGCCGCCAGGTGGTCGAGGTAGGCGTCCAGGTAGGCGGGCACGTCCTCGGGCTCGAAGAAACCCTCGTAGGGGCGGCCGGGGGCGAAGGAGATCGCCTGCGGGTAGCGGGTGGTGACCTCGTTCAGGAAGGTCATCGCGTCCAGCAGCGGGTCCGCGAGCGAGCCGTGCAGTTCTTCGAGCGGGAGCGTGACGGGCCCGGCGGCGGCCACCGCCGCCGGGGACGGAACGGCCGGGGCGCTCACGCGAGTGCCTCGCGCAGCCGCGCGGCCGCGTACGCCTGGGCCTCGGCGGCGCCCTCCAGGGTGCCGGTCATGGCGAAGAAGCCGTGCGGCATGCCCTCCCAGCGGCGCAGCTCCACCGGCACCCCGGCCGCGCGCAGCGCCTCGGCGTACTGCTCGCCCTCGTCGCGCAGCGGGTCGTACTCGGCGGTGACGACGGTGGCGGGGGGCAGGCCGGTCAGGTCCGGGGCCCGCAGCGGGGAGGCGTGCGGGTGCTCGCCGTCGGCCGGGTCGGCCAGGTAGTTGCCCCAGTACCAGGCGACCGAGCGGCGGTTGAACAGCGCCGGGTCGTCGTGCTCGCGCAGCGACGGGGTGTCGGCGCGGGCGTCGGTGTTGGGGTAGACGAGCAGCTGGTGGCGCAGCGCGGGGCCGCCCCGGTCGCGGGCGAGCAGGGCGAGCACGGCGGCGAGGTTGCCGCCCGCGCTGTCGCCGGCGACGGCGAGGCGTTCGGTGTCCAGGCCCAGTTCCTGCCCGTGGGCGGCGAGCCAGTCGGCCGCGGCGGCGCAGTCCTGGACGGCGGCGGGGAAGGGGTGTTCGGGGGCCAGCCGGTAGCCGACGGAGGCGGTGGCGCAGCCGACGGCGTTGGTCAGCGCGCGGCAGATCGCGTCGCTGGTGTCGGGCGAGCCGAGGGTCCAGCCGCCGCCGAACAGGTAGAGCAGGACGGCCGGGCGGCGGCCGTCGGCGGGCGGTGCGGGCCGGTAGAGCCGGAGCGTGAGCTCGCCGCCGGGGCCGGGGAGGTGGTGCTCCTCGACGGCTTCGACCGGTTCGGGCGTGCCCGCGGCGGCGCGGATGTCGGCGAGGTCGGCGGCGCGGGCCTCGGCCACGGTGAGGCGGTAGAGCGGGGGCGTGCCGGCGCTCGCGCGGCGGTCGCGCAGGGCCTGGGCCTGGGGGTGCAGGGGCATCGGGGTTCCTCGGGGCGGCGGTCGGCCGCGGCGGCGGCCGGCGGTCGGGTGGGCAGCCGGTTCGGCGGTGGCCGGTCGGGCGGCCGGGGCGGCGGTCGCCGGTCGGGCGGCCGTCGGGTCAGCGGTCGGCCTCGACGTAGACGGTCTCGTCGGTGCGGAAGGCGGTGTCCAGGTCGGCGACGTCACCGCGGACGCCCTCGCGGTAGGCGCAGTGGCGGATCCGCGCCTGCTCGAAGCCGGCCTCGGTGAGGACGTGCCGCAGTTCGTCCAGATCGTAGATCCACTGGTGACCGTAGTACCGGAAGATCTGGTTGACCAGGAACGCCGGGCGCTGCGGCATCGGCGGGCCGAAGCCCATGGTGCTGAGCCGGCGGTGGTGCTTGGCGAGGAAGCCGTCGCCCTTGGCGTAGCCGTTCAGGTAGCGGGCCAGGTCGGGGGTGGTGATCCGCAGGACGCCGCCGGGGCGCAGGACCCGTCGGGCCTCGCGCAGCCAGCCGATCGCCACCGGCATGGTGACGTGCTCGATCAGGTGCTCGGCGTACACCCAGTCGACGCTGGCGTCGGCGAAGGGCAGCGGGCGGGAGATGTCGAGCTGGGTGAACCAGCGGTCGCCGTCGACCCGGTAGAGCGTGCCGGGCTCGGTGGCGGTGTCGGGGCCGCGGAGCGCGGTGAGGTCGGTGCCGAGGCCGCCCGGGTGGGCGGTCCTGAAGGCCGCGAACTCGATGCCGGTCAGGCCCAGGGCGGTGAAGTCCTGGTGGTCGAACGGGAGTCCGCCGTCGGCCGGTTCGAGGCTGCGGCAGGTGGCGACGTCGGCGCTGAAGCGGTCGAGCTGCTCGGCGAGGCCGTCGGGGTCCTCCCAGTCCCAGCCGGGGAAGGCGTCCTGTCTGTTCATGGTCTCGGTCTTTCGGTCGCGGCGGTCGGGGCGGAGGTCGGTTCAGCGGTCGCGGCGGCGGTCGGGGCGGTGCTTGCCAGGTCGGGGGCGGTGGGTGCGCGCACGGTCAGACCGGCCAGGGTGCGAGGGCGGTGCGGTCCAGGTCCGCTACCGAGGGGCGGCCCAACAGGGCCATGGTGTGCTCCAGTTCGTCGCGCAGCAGGTCGAGGACCTGCCCGACGCCGGCCTCGCCGCCGGTGGCCAGGCCCCAGAACGCGGGACGGCCGACCAGGACGGCGCGGGCGCCCAGGGCGAGCGCGACGGCGATGTCGGCGCCGCTGCGGACACCGCCGTCGAGCAGCGCCGGGATGTGCGGCGGCAGGGCGTCGACGACCTCGGGCAGCGCGGCGAGGGCGGGCAGCACGCCGTCGAGTTGACGGCCGCCGTGGTTGGAGACCACGACCGCGTCCACGCCGTGGTCGGCGGCGCGGCGGGCGTCCTCGGCGGTCAGCACGCCCTTGAGGACCAGCGGCAGCCGGCTGCGTTCGCGGAGCCAGGCGAGGTCGGCCCAGGTCAGGGTGGGGTCGAACTGCTCCCTGGCGTGCTCGGCGATGCCCGAACTCCCTTGGCCCGCGTGGTGGCTGGCGGCCATCAGGGCGGGGTCGAGGTTGACCGCGCGGATCTCCGGCGGGACGGCGAAGCCGTTGCGCAGATCGCGCAGCCGGCGGCCGATCCGGGGGGCGTCGACGGTGAGCAGCAGGGCCCCGTAGCCGGCCGCCTCGGCGCGTTCGACCAGGGCGGCGAGGGCCTCCCGGCGGCGCAGCCAGTAGAGCTGGAGCCAGAGCGGGCCGGTGGCGGCCTCGGCGATGTCCTCCAGGGTGCGGCTGGCGAAGATTCCGGCGACGAGCAGCGCACCGGCCTTTCCGGCCGCCCGAGCGGTCGCTGTTTCCCCGTCCGGATGGACCAACCGGTGGTAGGCCATCGGGGCAATTCCCACCGGGAGTTGCAGCGTGGTGCCGAGCAGATCGACGGCCGGGGCGCACACGGAGACGTCGACGAGCGCGCGCGGGCGGAACGCATGGCGTCCGAACATTTCCCGGTTCGCCGCCAGGGTGCGTTCCGCGCCACTGCCGCCTTCGACGAAGTCCCAGATTTCCGGGGCAAGTTGATCGCGCGCCGCGCGTTCGATCCCGGCCAGCGTGAGTGGTGCCACGGGCGTCCTCGTTCCCGGACCGGCCGCGTTCGGACCGGCCCACGGATCGGCAGCGTAGGAGGTCTGGACCTGATTGGTATAGACCTTGATTTGACCAATCGTCTGTGCAATCGTCTGGCAACGGAATTGGACGTATTGCCTGGTGCCGACGACGGCCCGGGAAAGTAGCGACCAAGTGTCCATGACAAATCTCCTCACGTGTGGAGTGGCGTTGACCGGCTTTTCCTCTTCTTCACCGGCGCCCTTCTCACCCCCGCACGCCGATGCTCCCGCCGACTGGGTCGACCGGGTGCTGCTGGCCGGACCCGGGGGTGAGGAGTGCCTCCGCTTCGGCACACCCGTCGACCGCGACGCCCTGCGCGCGCTGGTCGCCGAGCAGACCGAACGACTGGCCTCGGCCGGGCTCGGCCCGGGCGGCACCGCCGCCCTGCGGCTGCCGCCCTCGCTGGGCTTCGTCGCCGTGCTCCTGGCCGCCTGGCGGCTGGGCGCCCAGGTGGCACTGCTCGACCACCGGCTGACCGAGCACGAGGTCGAGCAGGCGGTCGCCCGGCTGCGCCCGCAGGTGCTGGTCGGCTCCGCCGGGCGGCCCGCGGCGTCCGCCCTGCGCGGCTACTCCGTGGTCGACCCGGTGGCCGTCGCACGGCCCGACGGCCGCCCCGCCGGGACCGGTCACGCGCTGGTCCAGCTCAGCTCGGGCTCCACCGGCCCGGCCAAGGTGATCGCCCGCACCGCGAGCGATCTGGTCCGCGAACTCGACTGCTACAGCAGGCTGGTGGACTTCCCCGGCGAGGGCGAGCGGGTGGTGCTGCTGTCCTCGGTGGTGCACGTGCTCGGCCTGGTCGGCGGGCTGCTCAACAGCCTCCACGCGCGCGCCCCGCTCACCGTCCCGGACCGGATGACGGCGGCGGGCATCCTCGGCACGGTCGCCGCCGACGACCGTCCGACCACCGTGATCGGGGTGCCGTTCCACGCCGAACTGCTGGCCGGCGCGGCCGATCCACCGCAACTCCCGCAGCTGCGGAGGATGGTGGTCGCCGGCGAACTGGTCCGGCCCGGCCTGGCCGAGAGCTTCACCGCCCGCTACGGCGTGCCGCTCGGCACCATGTACGGGATGACCGAGCTCGGGGTGATCGCCACCGACCTGGACGGCACCCTGCATCCGGCCAAGCAGCCCGTGCACGGCATGGAACTGCGGCTCGTCGACGGCGAACTGCGGCTGCGCACCGCCGCCTCCCCCTACCCCGGGCTCGACGACCCGACCCGCTGGGCGGACGGCTGGCTGCACACCCGTGACGCCGCCACCCTCGACCCCGGCACCGGCCGGGTCACCGTACTCGGCCGCCGGGACTCGCAGGTCTCGATCGGCGGCCTCAAGGTCGACCTCACCGAGGTCGAGCAGACCCTCGCCGCCCTCCCCCACGTCCGGGAGGCCGTCGTGGTCTTCGACGAGGGCGCGATCGAGGCCTACCTCTCCGCCGAGGACGGCGCCGACCGGGCACTCGTCCAGGACGGGCTCGCCCGGCAGTTGGCCGCCTACAAGCGGCCGCGCCGGCTCGCCTTCCTCCCCCAGCTCCCCCGTACCGCCACCGGCAAGCTGCTGCGCGACCCGGCCGCCCTGCGCGCCGCCGCCGGCTGAACCGGGCGCGCCGCGACCCGGCGCGCCCGCCCGCATGCCACCCCACGCCACCGGCCGGGACCTCGCGCCCCGGCCGCCACGAACCACCCGGAAGGGCCGGGCGGGATTCCCCTGCGGGCAGCCACGGCCTGCCCGCAGGTACCCGAGTCCGCCCCGAAGGGCCGTTTTCCCCTCCCCGACGACCCCGTGCGCACCGCCTGCGCCCGGGCACAAGGAGCACACCATGCAGGACCGCATCCGCGCGTTCGTCCTCGCCGCACTGGCCGAGATGCAGTACGACGTCGAGGGCGTCACCGGCGACACCGACCTCGGCCCGGCCGGCCTGGACCTGGAGTCGCTCGCCCTCGCCGACCTCTCGGTCCAGGTCGAGGACGAGTTCGGGGTCAAGTTCGACCTCGACGAGATGGAGACCACCGCGCTGATGACGCTCGACCAGTTCACCGCCGACGTCGAGGCCCGGATCACCGCCGCCACCGCCACCTCGGGCAGCCCGGCGTGACCGACCTCGCCCGCCCCGACCGGGCCGAGGTCCTGGAGATGCTCGCGGCGTTCGGGCAGCGCGCCGCCGAGGACGTGCCCGACGAGCTCGGCTCACTCGAACTCACCTGGCTGATAGCCGAGTTCGAGCAGCGGTACGGCATCGAGCCGGACCTCGACGACGAGGCCTTCGAGGCCGTCCGGACGGTGGACGACGCCGTCGCGGTGTTCCGCGCCGCCGTCACCGCGGGAGCCGCAGGAGCCGCGGGGGCCGCGCGGCCATGAACCGCCACGCCCCGACCGCCGTCCGGCCCGTGGTGACCGGCGTCGGCGTGCTCAGCGCCGCCGGCGAAGGGACCACCGCGCTCGCCGAGGCCGTCGTGCACGGCAAGGCCGCGTTCGGCCCGGTCACCCGGTTCGACGTGTCCGCCCGCCGCACCACCCGCGCCGCGCTGCTGCCCGAACCGCGCCCGCTCGCCGACGCGGTGCTCGCCGCCGTCGGCCAGGCCTGCCGCCGGGCCGGCCTCGACCCGGCTGCCGACCCCGACGGCGGCCCGCCCGTGCTGCTCGCCCTCCACAGCGACCGGCACACCCGGGCCACCCTCGCCGAGGTCTCCGCCGGGACCACCGCCCGCTGGGGCGGCCCCGGGGTCCTGCGCGCCTACACCGGCGCCTGCGTGGCGGCCGGAACCGCCGTCGCCGACGCCGCCCAACTGGTCGCCACCGGCCGTCGGCCCCGGGTCCTGGTCGCCGCCGGGCACCTGGTCGAACCGGGCGTCTTCGCCGCCTTCGACGCCGGCCGGGCGCTCGCCCGGGACGGCGAGCTGCGCCCGTTCAGCACCGGCCGCAGCGGCACCCTGCTCGGTGACGCGGCGGTCGCCGTCCTGGTCGAGGCCGAAACGGAGGCCGAACGGCGCGGCGCCCCCGTACTGGCCCGGCTGGCCGGCTGGGGCCGGGCCGGCGACGCCCACCACGTCTGCCGCCCCGAACCCGACGGCGACGGCGTGGCCCGGGCGATCGTGGCCGCGCTCGGCCGGGCCGGCATCGCGCCCGAGGACGTCGACTACGTCAACGCCAACGGCACCGGGTCAACCCTCTCCGACCACGCCGAGGCCCTCGCCCTGCGACGGGTCTTCGGCGGGCACACCGACCGACTGCCGGTCAGCTCCAGCAAGGCCGTGCACGGCCACGCCCTGGAAGCCTCGGCACTGCTCGAACTCGTGGTCACCATCGGCGCGTTGACCGACGGACTGCTGCCGGTCAACGCCGGCTGGCTGGGCCCGGACCCGGAGATCGGGCTGGACCTCGTCCTGGACGGCCCCCGCACCGCCCGGCCGCGCTACGCGCTCACCCTCAACTCCGCCTTCGGCGGCGCCAATACCGCACTCCTGGTGGCCGCCCGATGACCGCGCTGCGCATCCTCGCCGAGGCCGCCTGGCCCGACCCCGACGCCCCCGGGCCCGAGCAACTGCCGCCGCTGCCCGGCTTCTCCGCGTCCACCTTCAACCCGCTGGTCGCCGAGACCGCCGAGCGCTGCCTGCGCGCCCACCACGGCACCGCCCCCGCGCCCGGCCGGACGGCACTGCTGCTGGCCAGCGCGAGCGGCGACCTCGCCACCGCCCGGGCCATCGAGGAGGCCGCCGCCGACACCGCCCGGCGGATGCCCCCACTGCTGTTCTTCCAGTCCAACCCGAACGCCGTGCTCGGCCACATCGCCGCCCGCTGGGGCCTGACCGGCCCCGTGGTGGCGATCTGCCCGAGCCAGCCCCCGCCACCCGGCCGGGTCCCCCAGGACGCGCTGGAGCTGGCGGAGCTGCTGCTC
>NZ_JZWY01000533.1:0-5977 GCF_000966955.1 Streptomyces sp. NRRL S-495 | reverse complement strand
GAGCTGCTGCTCGCCGACGGCGACGCCGACCAGGTGCTCGTCATCGCCGCCGAGCAGGCCGACGACCGCACTGCGGAGGACGCCGACGGCGCCGACCGGGCCGTGGCCCTGCTGGTCACCGTCGCCTGACCGGATCTCGAACCGACCGAAGCACCGACCCGAAGCACCGACCTCAGCACCGACCCGAACCCGCCGCGTCCCGCCGCAGCACGCCCGCACACCCTGCACGCCCCGCACCTCGGGAGGGATCCACCCCGTGAGCATCCGCAGTATCCGCACCCTGCTGGCTGACGACCCGGCCGTCGGCGCCGGCAACGTCCTCACCCGCCGCATCGAACTCGGCCTCGGCCTCGACGAGCCGCTGCTGACCTTCGACACCCCGGTGGACGAGCACGCCGCCTGGCACCCGCTGACCCTCACCGAGCTGGACCGCGCCGTCCGGGCCCGGGCCGCCGCCCTGCACGCCCTCGGCATCGGCCGCCGCGACCCGGTGGTGGTGTACGCCGGCGACGCCGCCGACCAGGTCCTCGCCTTCCTCGCGCTGGCCCGGATCGGCGCCATCCCCGCGCTGCTCAACCCCAACCTGGACGGCGAGCGGGCCGCCCGCTACATCGCCAAGCTCGGCCCGGTCGGCGTCCTCGCCGACCCGCCGCACCTGGCCGCGCTGGCCGGCCACGAGACCGGCGCCCCCGCGCTGCCGGAGATCGCCACGCTCGGTGCCGGCGACCCGCAGGCCGCGCCCGCGCCCTACCGGCACTCGGCCGACGACCCGGTGGCGATCACCCACTCCTCCGGCACCACCGGACTGCCCAAGGCCGTGGTCCACTCGCACGCGAGCCTCTACGCGGCGATCCGCCACCGCGCCCGGCTGCCCCGCCCGCAGGGACAGGAGCGGATGCTCAGCGCCCTGCCCGCCCCGCACGCCGCCACCCTGATCGCGGTCAACCTCTCGCTCGCCTCGCACACCCAACTCGCCGTGCTCTCCAGCCAGTCCGGCGCCGGTGTGCTGGACGCGATCGAGCAGTGGCGCCCCAGCGGCGTGGTCGGCTTCGCCGCCACCTGGGCCGAGCTCGCCCACCACGATCTCACCGCACGACAGTTGGACTCCGTCGCGCTCTGGTGGAACACCGGCGACTGCGCCCACGAGGTGCACATCCGCCGCCTCGTCGCCGCCGGCAGTCGCGAGTCGGTCACCCGCGAGGGCCGGGTCCGGGTGCCGGGATCGCTGTTCGTGGACGGCCTCGGCTCCACCGAGATGGGCCACTCGCACTTCTTCATCACCCACGGCCCCGGCACCGAACGCTACGGCCGCTGCGTCGGCCGCCCGCACGCCTTCGTCGACTGCGAGCTGGTCGGCCCGGACGGCGAGCCCCTCGGCCCCGGCGAGGTCGGCGAACTCGCCACCACCTCACCGACCCTGGCGCTCGGCTACTGGAACGACTCGGCCACCACCTACCGCACCCGGCTGCGCGGCCGCTTCCTCACCGGCGACCTGATGTACCGGGACGAGGAGGGCTACTACTACCACGTCGACCGGGCCGTCGACTCGGTCGAACTCGGCGACGGCAAGCGGCTGTTCACCGCCATGTCGGAGGAGCGGGTGCTGGCCGCCCACCCCGACGTGCTGGACTGCACCGTGGTCGCGGTGCGCGACGGCGACCGGGTGGTCACCGATGTGCTGCTGGTCCTCGCCGCCGGCGCCGACCCGGACGCCGACCGCACCGAGGGCGTCACCGCCGCCCTGGACGAGGCGGCCGCGGCCACCGTCCGCCAGGTGCTCGTGGTCTCCGGGGACGACATCCCGCTCGGCCCGACCGGCAAGGTGCGCAAGGTGCTGCTGCGCCAGCGCTACCTCGACTCGGTCGCCGCCGCTCCGGTCGCCACCGCCCCGGCAGCCGCCACTCCGGAAGCCGCCCTCCCGGTGGCCGCCCGATGAGCGCCGCCCGCCGCCCGGGCGCCGTGGTCACCGGCATCGGCCTGGTCACCCCGCTCGGCCGCAAGCCCGCCGAGGTCTTCGACGCCCTCACCGCCGGCCGCTCCGGCATCCGCGCCGTCCCCGAGGGCCACGCCGCCCACGGCTGGCTGAACGCCGCCGGCATCGCCCCGGCGATCGACGGCCGCGAGGTGCTGCCGCCCACCGAGACCCGCTGCGTCGACCGCTTCGTGCTGCTCGCGCTGGCCGCCGCCGACGACGCCCTCGCCGACGCCGGCCTGGTCGTCGGCCGCGACGCCGACCCGCACCGCACCGCCGTGGTGCTGGCCACCGGCGGCGGCGGACTGGAGACCTTCGAGCAGCAGTCGCAGCGGCGGACCGAACGCGGCCGCCCCGGCGTCAGCCCGTACCTGCTGCCCGGCATGCTCTCCAACATGGCCACCGCCCGGATCGCCATCAAGCACGGCATCCGCGGCTTCAGCACGGCCATCGTCACCGCCTGCGCGGCCGGCGCCCAGGCCGTCGCCGAGGGCCTGCGCCTGATCCGCTCCGGCGACGCGGACGTGGTGGTGTGCGGCGGCACCGAATCCTCGCTGCACCCCACCATCGCCGCCGCCTTCACCAACGCCCGTGCGCTGTCCTCCGGTTGGGAGGACCCGACGCAGGCGAGCCGGCCGTTCGACAGCCGCCGCAACGGCTTCGTGCTGGGCGAGGGCAGCGCCGTCCTGATCCTGGAGAGCCCCGAGCACGCCGCCGCCCGCGGCGCCGCCGGCTACGCCGAACTCACCGGCTGGGGCGCCTCCACCGACGCGCACCACCCGACCATGCCGCGCCCCGACGGCGCGGGCGCCGCCGACGCGATGCGCTCCGCCCTCGCCAACGCGGGCCTGACCCCGGCCGACATCGGCTACGTCAACGCCCACGGCACCGGCACCAAGCTCGGCGACGTCGCCGAGACCGCCGCCCTGCGGGCCGTCTTCGGCGGACACACCCCCGCAGTCAGCTCCACCAAGGGGGCCACCGGTCATCTACTGGGCGCCGCAGGCGCGTTGGAGGCAGCGGTCACCGCGCTCGCGGTGGCCCGGGGGACGCTGCCACCGACCGTCAACCTCACCGAGCCGGACCCGGCCTGCGACCTGGACCACGTCCGGGGCGCGGCCCGCACCGGCCCGCTCACCGCGGCCCTGAGCAACGCCTTCGCCTTCGGCGGGCACAACCTCAGCCTGGTCTTCGAGCCCGCCTCCACCCCGTCCCTCCGCTGACGCCGCCCTGCGGCGCGGCGCGGACACCCGTGCCAGGCCACTCGTCAACTCGCGATCCCCCGGGGAGATCCCGTTGTCCATCCAGTCCATAGCCCACGTCGAGTACCACAGCGCCGACGCCGACGCCACCGCGGCGGGGCTCTGCGCCGACTACGGCTTCACCGCCGTCCCGCCCGAGCCGGAACAGCTCGCCGCGGCCGAGTCCGCGCACGCCCGCACCGTCCTGGTGCGCCAGGGCAGCATCAAGTTCCTGCTGCGCTCCGCCGCCGACCCGGAGCACCCGGTGGCCCGCTACGCCGCCCGGCACGGCGAGGGCGTGGCCGCCCTCGCGCTCTCCTGCCCCGACCCGCAGGCCGCCCTCGACCGCGCCGAGCGGCACGGCGCCCGCGTCCTGGACCGGGCCGGCGGACTGGTGGCCGGCTTCGGCGACACCGCCCTGCGGTTCGTCCCCGAGGCGCCGGCCGCGGCCGAGCCGGACGGGGCCGGCCCGCAGCTGCTGGACGCCCTCGACCACGCCGCGATCTGCCTGCCGGCCGGCCAACTGGCGGACGCGGTGCGCTTCTGCGAGGCCGCGCTCGGCATGCACCGGATCTTCGGCGAGTACATCGAGGTCGGCGAGCAGGCGATGGACTCCAGCGTGGTGCAGAGCGCCTCCGGCGAGGTCACCTTCACCCTGATCGAGCCCGACACCAGCCGCCGGGCGGGCCAGATCGACACCTTCCTCGCCGACCACGACGGCGCCGGTGTCCAGCACCTCGCCTTCCGCACCGGGGACATCGCCACCGCCGTGCGCGGCGCCCGCGACCGCGGCGTGGCGTTCCTGACCACGCCCGGCACCTACTACGACGCGCTCGCCGAGCGGCTCGGCGCCACCGCCATCCCGGTCGAGACCCTGCGCGAACTGGACGTCCTGGTCGACCAGGACCACGGCGGGCAGCTGTTCCAGATCTTCGCCCGGTCCACCCACCCTCGGCGGACGTACTTCGTGGAGCTGATCGAGCGCCAGGGCGCCGGCACCTTCGGCACCGCCAACATCAAGGCCCTGTACGAGGCCGTCGAACGGCAGCGCGCCGCCGCCTCCGTCTGATTCCACCCGCACCGCCCGAAGAGGAGGCCCGACCCCCATGACCACCGCACCCGAGTTCCACCTCACCGAGGCCGAACGCGCCCTGCTGCCCACCCCCGAGGAGGTGGCCGGCTACCTGGAGCACGGCTGGTACCTGTCCCGCCGGCTGTTCAGCGACGAGGAGCTGGACACCCTCCAGGCCGCCACCGAGCACTACTACACCGGCCACCGCGACCGCACCCTGCCGGTCCGCCCGCCGCGCCTGGCCGCCTGGGAGGCCGCGGACGGCCCGGTCCAGCGGCACAACGACTACGTGCACTACGAGAGCGACGCGATCGGCGCGATCCTGCGCAAGCCGCTGCTCGGTGCCGTCGCCGCGCTGCTCGCCGAGGCCGAGGAGGTCCGGGTCTTCCAGGCCACCCTCATCTACAAGCCCCCGGTGCCGGGCGAGCCCAGCAACCAGGTGCCGTGGCACTTCGACAAGCACTACTGGCAGACCTCCTCCTCGGACCGGATGCTGACCGCCTTCCTGCCGTTCCACGACTGCAGCGAGGAGAACGGCACCATCACCATGGTCGACGGCAGCCACCGCTGGAAGGAGCTGTCCTCCGGGGAGGACTCCACCCGGCACTTCGCCGAACGCGACAACTCCGAGCTGGACTCCATCCTGGACGCCAACGCGGAGTACAACGGCACCGAGGTCCGCAAGGTCCCGATGGTCATCCCGCGCGGGCACGTCAGCTTCCACCACTGCCGCACCTACCACGGCAGCGGTCCCAACCTGGCTTCCTACCCGCGCCGGGCGGTCTCGCTGCACCTCCAGGACGGCGGCAACGCGTACCAGGCCGCCACCCGCCCGGACGGCGGGCCGGTGGTCTACAACCACGACGTGCTGGTCCGCCGCACCCCCGACGGCCGGCCCGACTACGCCGACCCGGACTTCTGCCCGACCGTCTGGCGGGGAGAGCTGTGACCCCTGGGGCACCCGCCGACACCGCGCCCGAGATCGCACCCGCCGACACCGTGCCCGCCGCCTCACCCGCCGATTCCCCACCCGCCGTGGCGGCGCTCGACACGCCCGAGCGGCGGTACCGGATGCTGCGGCTGATCCGCTCCTTCGAGGAGCGGGCCCTCGGCCTGGTCAAGTCCGGGGTGATCACCGGCGGCATCCACCCCTACATCGGGCAGGAGGCCGTCGCGGTCGGCGTCTGCGCCGCGCTCGGCGCGGGTGACCGGCTCGCCTCCACCCACCGGGGCCACGGCCATGTGCTGGCCCGGGGTCTCGACCCGGCCCGGATGCTGGCCGAACTCGCCGGGCGCGTCGGCGGGTCCAACCGGGGCCGGGGCGGCTCGATGCACGCCGCCGACCTTCGGCTGGGCATCCTCGGCGCCAACGGCATCGTCGGCGCCGGCGCCCCGATCGCGGTAGGCGCCGCCTGGGCCGACCGGCAGGCCGGCTCGGACGCGGTCGCGGTGGCGTTCTTCGGCGACGGCGCGCTCAACCAGGGCGTGCTGCTGGAGTCGCTCAACCTGGCCGCGATGTGGCGGCTGCCGGTGCTCTTCGTCTGCGAGAACAACGGCTACGCCACCACCCTGCCCGCCGGCACCGCGGTGGCGGGCAGCGCGATCGGCCGGGCCGCCGCCTTCGGCATCCCGGCCACCGAGGTGGACGGCATGGACACCGAGGCGGTGCGGGCCCTGTCTCTTATACACATC
>NZ_JZWY01000532.1:0-5450 GCF_000966955.1 Streptomyces sp. NRRL S-495 | reverse complement strand
CACCGAGGCGGTGCGGGCCGCCGCCGAGGAGGCCGTCGCCCGGGCCCGGAACGGCGGCGGGCCCGGCTTCCTGGAATGCCGCACCTACCGGTTCGAGGGCCACCACACCATGGAACGGCTGATGAAGCTGCACTACCGCACCCCCGAGGAGGTGGACGCCTGGCGCGAACGCGACCCGCTCCCCCGGGCCGCCACCGCGATCGGCGCCGGGCGCGCCGCCGCCCTGGACGCCGAGGTCGCCGCCCAACTCGCGGCAGCCGAGGAGTTCGCGCTCGCCTCGCCGCACCCGGACCCGGCCGGCGCCGCCGACCACCTGTACGCCTCCGGCCTGCGGCCCCGGGCGGGGGCGGTCGCATGAGACTGTCGTACACCAAGGCGCTCAACCGGGCGCTGGCCGACGAGTTGGACACCGACCCCGCGGTCTGCGTGTTCGGCGAGGACATCGGCGCCGGGATGGCCGGGCCCACGCTCGGGCTGCTGGACCGGTTCGGGGCGGAGCGGATCGTCGACACCCCGCTCTCCGAGCAGGCGTTCACCGCGATGGCGGTCGGTGCGGCACTGGCCGGGCGGCGGCCGGTGCTGGAGTTCCAGATCCCGTCCCTGCTGTTCCTGGTCTTCGAGCAACTCGTCAACCAGGCACACAAGTTCTCGCTGATGAGCGGCGGGCAGTCGGGCGTCCCACTCACCTGCCTGGTCCCCGGCTCCGGCTCCCGGAGCGGCTGGGCCGGCCAGCACTCGGACCACCCCTACAGCCTGTTCGCGCACTCGGGGGTGAAGACCGTCGTCCCGGCCACGCCGACCGACGCCTACGGACTGCTCCGCTCGGCGATCCAGGACCCGGACCCGGTGGTGGTGTTCGCCCCGGCCGCCGCGCTGCCGGTCCGCGAGACCGTCACCTGGGACCTCGCCCCGGTGCCGCTCGGCCGGGCCCGGGTGCACCGCACCGGCACCGACGTCACCCTGGTGGCCGTCGGGCACCTGGTGCACGACGCCCTGGCGGTGGCCGAGGAACTCGCCGGTGAGATCTCGGTCGAGGTGCTCGACCCGCGCACGCTGTACCCGTTCGACTGGGCCGCACTGGGCGAGTCGCTGGAGCGCACCGGACGCCTGGTGGTGATCGACGACTCCAACCGCAGCTGCGGGATCGGCGCGGAGGTGCTGGCCACCGCCGCCGAGGAGTTCCGGCTCACCGCCCCGCCCCGCCGGATCACCCGGCCGGACGGCACGGTACTGCCGTTCGCCCCCGAGCTGGACCGGGCGCTGCAGCCCGACCGGGAGCAGCTGCGGCACGCGCTGCGCGCCGTCATGAAGTAGGTCCCGCACCGAGTCCGCAGTGACTCCGCACCGAGTGCCCCCGGGGGCGGCCACCAAGGCCGCCCCCGGTCGGCGTTCGGCGTCGCGATCGGTGCCGGTGCCGGTGCCGGTTCAGAGCACCTTGGGCACGGCCGCGAGCAGCGCCGGGAGCGGGTCCGACGGGTCCCGGTAGCGGTGCAGGGCCGCCCGGCCGTCCGTCCCGCGCAGCCGCGCGGCCAGCCGGGCGGGGACCACCAGCGTGGTGAGGATTCCGGTGCCGCCGAAGCCCTCCACACTCCACGAGACCCACGGCAGCGGGTAGTTGGCGGTCGGACTGAAGAACACCGGCCGCTGCCCCTGGAAACTGGCGTCGTAGAGGCCGAAGCGGCTCCAGTTGGAGAAGCTGAACCGGCGGTGCTGCGGGTCGAAGCCGAGCGGCACGCACCCGGCCAGTCCGGGGCGGCCCAGCTCGGCCAGGAAGCGGAGGTTGGAGCGCAGGTTGAGGTGCTCCTCCGCGTAGTCCCGCACGGCGGTGCGCAGCGCCCCGGCGAGGGCGCCGGGGCCGTCGGCGGGCGTGTACGGCAGGTGGATGTCGCCGAGCAGGTTGCCGATCAGGGTGTCCGGCAGGCCGAGCGGGCGTCGGACGTTGACCGGGACGGTGAGCCAGCGGGTCTCCCGGTCGCCGTCCAACTCCCTGACGGTGTGCACGACATGGGCGCAGACGGCGTCGCCGGCGGAGACCTTGACCCCGGCCGCCGCGCCGAACTCCTCGCGCATCCGGGCGATCTCGTCGTCCCCGAAGTAGAGCTGCACGGTCCGGTTGGCGCGCGGTCCGGCCGCCACCTCGCGGTCCAGCAGCAGGCGTTCGCCCTCCTCGGGCACCCGGAAGCCGGGCCGGCCGCAGTCCTCGGCGGGCAGCACCCGGTCGAGCAACGCGTCCTGGTCCTCGACGAGTTCGGCCACCGGCAGCTCCTCCCCCTCGACCGCCGCCGACCAGGCGCGCAGCAGCAGGGCGAAGCTCTGGAGGTCGCCGATCGCATGGTGCCAGGAGCAGCCGAGCACGGTGCCGCCGTCGCCGGTGCGGGTGACCCGGACGCCGAACAGCGGCCCGTCGCCGGTCCGGGCGGCCCGGGCGTCCAGCGGGTCGACGTGCTGCGCACCGGGCGCGGTGACCCGGCCCATCGACTCGGCGAGGGTGCCGTCGACGCGGTAACTCACCATCGGCACACCGGAGTCGTCGCAGATCGCCTCCAACACCCCGTCGACGGTGCGCAGTCGGCCGGCGAACACCGGGACCCGCTCCAGCGCCCGGGCCAGCCCGGCGGCGAGCCGCTCCTCGTCCAGGGCCCGGTCGAAGAACAGCACGACCGACACGGAGAGGTCGGCGAGCATGGTGTCGACGAGGCCGCAGCGGAGCACCGTCCCGGGCGCGACGCCGGCTCTGACCGTTCGGGTGTCGCGCAACTGCGGCCAGACGCTCAATGGATCCATCCCGGGGCTCGCGTGGCGTGTCGTACGGAGGGCCCCGACGACCGTACAGATCTCCCCGAACGATAGGGCAGTACCCGGGCGGCAATCCAGTGGTCCAGTCCAATTCCGTGGCATCGGCCCGGCCGACCGGTCCGCACCCAGCGTGACCGGGCCGGGCGGGCGCCGCCGGGTCCGGTGATCGGGCCGGGTCGGCGCCACCCGACTAGACTCCGAAGCATGGGAGAGCGCCCGGGCGCGCCCGACGCGCCGCCCCTGGTCCTCGTCACCGACACGGATTCGCAGTTGCTCGATCCGCGCCGGGCGTACCACGTCGGCCGCGACCCGACCAGCGAGATCGTCCTCGACGACCCCCGGGTCTCCTGGCACCACGCCGTGCTGCACACCACCGCCGACCACTGGCAGCTGGAGGACGTCGGCAGCACCAACGGCACCTTCGCCGACAGTCGCCGGGTCCGGTCCGAGGAGGTCGGCCCCGGCACCAGGCTGCGGTTCGGCGACGCGGCGGACGGGCCGTCCGCCACCTTCGCCGGCCTGCCCGCCGCCGCCCCGGCCGAGCGGCCCTCGCTCCTCGCCCCGGGCGTCTCCGGCACCTTCCGCCGGCCCAGCGCCGTCCTGCGGCTGCCCGGCCGGACGGTGCGGATCGGCCGGGCCCCCGACAACGAGCTGGTGCTGGAGGACCTCGTGGTCTCCCGGCACCACGCCGAACTGCGCACCCTGCCCGACGGCGGCCACGAGATCGTCGACCTGGGCAGCCACAACGGCACCTACCTCAACGGCCGCCCCGTCCAGCGGGCCCCGATCGGCCCGGCGGACATCGTCGGCATCGGACACTTCGCGCTCTGCCTCTCCGGCGACGAGCTCGTCGAGTACACCGACACCGGGGAGGTCTCGCTCAATGTGCAGGGCCTGGTCGTGCGGGTCGGCTCCGACCGGCGGGTGCTGCTCGACGACGTCTCCTTCCCGCTCGCCGAGAAGGCCCTGCTCGCCGTGGCCGGCCCCAGCGGCGCCGGCAAGTCCACCCTGCTGAACGCGCTCACCGGGCTGCGTCCGGCCGACGAGGGCACCGTGCTCTACGACGGCCGCGACCTCTACCGCGACTACGCCGAGCTGCGCCGCCGGATCGGCCTGGTGCCGCAGGACGACATCCTGCACACCCAGCTGACCGTCCGCCGCGCGCTCTCCTATGCCGCCGAACTGCGTTTCCCCGGCGACACCGCCAAGGAGGAGCGGGAGGCCAGGGTCTCCGAGGTGATCCACGAACTCGGCCTGGACGCCCGCGCCGACCTGGTGATCTCCAGCCTCTCCGGCGGCCAGCGCAAACGCGTCAGCGTCGCCCTGGAACTGCTCACCAAGCCCTCGCTGCTCTTCCTCGACGAGCCCACCTCCGGCCTGGACCCGGGCATGGAGCGCTCGGTGATGCAGATGCTGCGCGGTCTGGCCGACGACGGACGCACCGTCGTCGTGGTCACCCACAGTGTGCTCAGCCTGGACGTCTGCGACCGCCTCCTGGTACTCGCCCCCGGCGGTCGCACCGCCTACTACGGCCCGCCCGACGAGGCCCTGCCGTTCTTCGGCTTCACCGAGTGGCCGCAGGCCTTCGAGGCGTTCGAGAACGAGGACCACGCGGCCTGGCAGCGCCGGTTCCGGGAGTCGCCCCAGTACGAGCGGTACGTCGCCGCCGGGGCTCTGCCGCCCGTGCGGCCGGTCCCGGTGGCCGCTCCCGGGGCGGAGGCCGCCGACAGCATCGGCCCGGAGCAGCCGCAGGGCTGGTTCCCCCAGCTGGGCACCCTGATCCGCCGCTACACGGCGGTGCTCGCCGCGGACCGGCTGTTCCTGACCGTGATGATCGCCCTGCCGTTCCTGATCGGCGTGATGTGCCGGGCGATGGCGGGCAGCCGGCTCTCCTCCGACAACGCGCTGAACTGCCTGCTCACCCTCTGCATCGGCGGTCTGCTCACCGGCTCCGCCAACGCGGTGCGCGAGATCGTCAAGGAACGGCCGATCTACCAGCGAGAACGCGTGGTCGGGCTGTCCCGCTCGGCCTATCTGGTCTCCAAGGTGGTGGTGCTCGGCACGATCACGGTGGGGCAGGCCGCCGTACTGACGGTGGTCGGGCTGGCCGGGGTCGATCTGAGCCCGACCCTGGCCAACGGGGTGACGGTGCACAGCGGCGTACTGCTGCCACCACTGGCCGAGCTGATCATCGCGGTGGCGTTGCTGTCCTTCTCCGCGATGATGCTCGGCCTGCTGGTGTCCGCGCTGGTCCGCAAGGAGGAGGCGACGATGCCGCTGCTGGTGCTGCTCTCCGTGGTGCAGATCGTGTTCAGCGGCGCCATGCTGAAGCTGCACGGTGTGCCCGGCCTGGAGCAGTTCGCCTGGCTGGTGCCGTCCCGCTGGGGCCTGTCCGCGATGGCCCGCACCGTCGACCTGCACACTGTCCTGCCGACCGCGATCACCGCCGACCCGATGTTCCGGCAGGACCGGACCGGGTGGCTGCTGTCGCTGGCCCTGCTGGTCGGGCTCGCGGTGCTGCTGGCCGTCGCCGTGCTCGCCCTGCTGCGCCGGCAGGAGCCGGCGATCATGCGGAAATGACCCGCCCGGGGCCACCCTGACCCCGGCCACCCGACCGGTACGACCGACCCTGCGACCCAACCCCTGCCACCCGA
>NZ_JZWY01000531.1:0-202 GCF_000966955.1 Streptomyces sp. NRRL S-495 | reverse complement strand
GGGTTCCGCCCCACCCATGTGGCCCCACCCGACGGCCTGCCCAGCTGGGCCGCCCCGGACCCGGCGCAACCCGCGTCCCCGCTGGACCCGCTGCTGCCGCTGCAGTTGCTCGGCCGCGCCGGGGACTGGGCCCAGGTGCTCTGCTCCAACGGCTGGACCACCTGGGTCGACGGCCGGCTGCTCCTCTCGCTCCCCGGCGTCC
>NZ_JZWY01000530.1:0-12371 GCF_000966955.1 Streptomyces sp. NRRL S-495 | reverse complement strand
CGCCCGCACCGCCGACCCCCGCCCCGCGCTCGCCGAGGCGGAGGGCGGCCTGGCCCGCTACCGCTCGCTGCTGGAGGACCTCGCCGCCGGCGGCGTCGACCTGGAGACCTTCCGGGACCGGGCGCGCGGCCTGCGGATCGGGCTGGTCGTCGACGGCGAGCGGCTCTGGGTGTTCGACCCGGTGCACGACCGCTGGTCCTACTGCGACGGCCTCCAGCTCCACACCTACGCCGTCGGCGACCGGCCGCGGCTCCCCGACAGCGGGAGGCCGGCCGCCGGGACGCCGAACGCCGCGCCGCCACCGGACGCCGGCGAGCCCACCCGACTGGTGGGGCCGTGACCACGCCCCCGGAACCGCCCCCGGGGCCCCCGCCCGGTGAGCAGCCGCCCGCCGAGCCACCGCCTGCCCCGGACCAGCCCGCCGAGCCGTCGCCGCACCCTCCCACCGCGGCGCGGCTCACCGAGGTGCCCGACGCCGGTCCCACCGCGGCGGCCGCTCCCGCCGGACCCAGCCCCGGGCCCGACCCGCCGGCGGAACCGGAGGCGGACCGGGGCGCGGACCAGGGCGCGGACCTCGACGACGACGCCGCCCTCGCGCTGCCGAGCCTGCCCGCCGGCCTGGTCGGACGGCGGGTCGCCGGGTACCGCCTGGAGGCGGAGATCGGCCGCGGCGGCATGGCCGTCGTCTACCGGGCCAAGGACCTGCGGCTGGGCCGCACCGTCGCGGTCAAACTGCTCGCCCCCGAACTCGCCCGCAACGAGGTGTTCCGGCGCCGCTTCATCCACGAGTCGCAGGTCGCCGCCGCGATCGACCACCCGCACATCATCCCGGTGTTCGAGGCGGGCGAGGCGGACGGCATCCTCTTCATCGCGATGCGCTACGTCGAGCACGGCGACCTGCGCGGGCTCATCTCCCGCGGCGGCCCCTTCCCGGTCGAGCGGGCCGCCGGGCTCGCCCTGCAGATCGCGTCCGCGCTGGACGCCGCGCACGACCACGACCTGGTCCACCGGGACGTCAAACCCGGCAATGTGCTCGTCGCCCCCGGCACCGACAGCGAGCACCCGGAACACCTCTACCTCGCCGACTTCGGCCTCACCAAGAAGTCCCTGTCACTGAGCGGACTGACCGGCGTCGGCCAGATCGTCGGCACCCTCGACTACGCCGCGCCCGAGCAGATCTCCGGCCGCCCGCTGGACGGCCGCTGCGACCAGTACGGCCTCGGTTGCGTCGTCTTCGAGATGCTCTCCGGAGCACCGCCGTTCCGCCGGGAGAGTGACCTCGCCCTGCTCTGGGCGCACCTCAACGACCCGCCGCCCACCGTGCGCGAGCACCGGCCCGACCTGTCCCCCGCCGTGGACGAGGTGATCGGCCGGGCCCTCGCCAAGGCCCCCGAGGAGCGGTTCGCCAGCTGCCTGCAGTTCGTCGCCGAACTGCGCGCGGCGGCGACCGTCACCCCGGCCACCGGCCCTCCCGGCGCCCAGTGGGGCACGGCCGGCCCACCGACCCAGGTCGTCCCCGCCGTCGCCGCCGCACCCCCGTTCGGCGCCACCCCTGGCGTCCCCGAACCCCCCGCCTGGGCCCTCCCGGCCATCCACCCGCCCGACCGCAGCCACTGGCGGTGACGCCCCGCCGGACGACGGCCCCGGCCGTTGTCGGTGCTGCCTGCTTCGATGGCCCCGACAGCGAGGACGACAGAGCGACCGGGGAGAATCCGTGGGCACGTGGGGCAGTGGGAACTTCGAGAGCGACACGGCGCTGGACCACCTGTCGGCCGTCGTCGGCCGACTCGTCGACGAGGTCGCCGAGGCGATGGCCGGCGATCCGGTCGGCATCGAACCCGACGAGTACTGGGGCGAGGCCGTGCCGTGCCAGCTGGAACTGCTGCACGTCCTCGCGCAGGCCGGCCACTCCACCGAGGGACTGCCGAAGGCCGAGGTGATCGAGGGCTGGAAGGTGACCTACATGGCCGTCTGGGAGCGCAGCATCGACGGCCTGGAGCCCAAGCCCGAGTACAAGAAGAAGCGCCGGGAGGTGCTGATCCGCACCTTCGACCAGCTGGCCGCCGATGCGCGGCAGGCAGAGGTCGACCAGGACTCCTAGTCGGTCTCCCCGCGGCGGGGCAGGCGGGCCGCGGCGAGGGCGCCCAGGGTGCCCGTCAGCAGGCCCCAGCCGGCGGCGAGCGGCACGGTGATCCAGAGCACCGGGTCGAGCGTGAGCGTGCCGCCGGTCAGGGCGGCGGCCGGGCCGACCGGGCCCACCGCCGGGCCGAGGACGGAGCTGAGCAGGTCGCCCAGGCCGCCCTCGCCGAGGCCGACCCCGAGCACCGAGAGGCCGTAGTCGGCGGAGATCCTGGTCCAGACGCCGACCAACAGCATGGTGACGGCGGCGGCCGCCGCCAGCCGCACCGCGTGCTGCCACAGCCGGACCCCGCGCGGTGCGCGGTGCGCGGCGAACACCCCGGCGGCGAGCATCAGGACGGCGGCCAGCGGGAGCAACCACCAGGCGCGGGCGTCCTGTTCGGCGAGCGTGCCGAGGTTCACCGTGCCGTCCTGGCCCTCGCCGACGCGCAGCACGGCGGCCAGTGATTTGGGCACGGGCAGTCCGATCGCGCCGACCAGGTGGCCGTTCCACTCGCCGCCGAGGCCGACGCCGAAGGCGAGCCAGACCAGATTGGGCAGGGCGAGCAGCGCGACGGCGGCGACCTCGCGGGCGTTCCCGTTCACCACGGCGGTGCCGATCGCGGCCAGCACCCCCAGCGCCACGCACCCGAGCAGGACCAGCAGCATCGCGAACCCGGCCGGGCGGACGGCCTGCTGGAAGGGCACCAGGGAGCGCGGCAGCGGCGCGCGGCGGGAGACGGCGAAGGTCGCGGCCAGCACGACCAGCAGCCAGAGCAGCCCCAGTCCGAGGGTGGGCGCGGGCTCCGCGTGGAAGCCCACCTCGGGGTTGATCCCGAGCGCGCCGCCGAGCTGTTCGACCAGCCCGTCACCGAGCGGCACCGGGAAGGTGTGCCGGGCCGCGACGCAGAGCAGGACGAGCGCGACCAGCCAGACGACCGCCGTCCGGGCGGCACGGCCGAGCAGTTCCCGGCCGCCCGCGACCGCGCGGAACCGCAGTTGGCGCAGGAACACCTCGGCCACGGCCAGCGCGCCGACCAGGCTCACGGACAGCGGCATCGCGACGATCCCGGCATCGACGGAGGCGAAGAAGCCGGCCCCGCCGTCGAGACCGACCGAACCGCCGACCGCGAGGGTGAGGGTGGCGGCGAGCACGTACGGGAAGCCGCCGCCGGGCAGGTCGTTCGCCCCGGCCGCCCAGAGGCCGAGCGCGGCGACGGCCGCCATCGCGGCGAACCCGGCCAGGACGACCGCCACCGCGTCCAGCCAGCCGCGCACGGCGCCGGGTGGTCCGGCCGCCCCGGTGCGGGCCGGCCCGCTCGAACGGGCCTGCTGGTGCATGCGGGTCTCCCTGTCGGCTCGGTGTCCCCCGTGCGTCCGGTTCCGGCCCCCACGCCTGCCACCAGGGTGGCCCAGGACCGGCCCGCCCGCCTGTCCGCCTCCCGGCCCCGTCGACCCCGCGTGCCGACGCGCGCCGACGCGCCCGCCGATCCCGCTCAGCGACCCGCCTGCCGACCGCTCACTGCCCGCTTCACTGCCCGCTGCTGTTGCGACGGACCGGCACCCGGGGCAGAAATGGATCCCAGTGGCAGGAGCCTCCTGCGCCGGCCGGGTGGACCGGCCGCCTGCGAAACGGAGCCTCGATGAGTTCCCAACCGCCTTCGTCCGGGCCGCCCCTCGGCCCGCCCTCCGGACCGCCGTCCGGCCCGCTCTCCGGCCCGCCGTCGGGCGGCCGGTCCGGTCCGCCCGGTCCCCCGTCCGGCCCGGCCTCCGGCGGAGCCGGCGGACCGGGCGGTGGCGGCGGACCGGGCGGCCCGTCCGGTCCGGGCGGTCCGTCCGGGGGACGTCCGACGCCGTGGTGGCGCTCCGGACGGAAGGCCGCCCTGGTGGCCGGCAGCGCCGCGCTGGCCGTGGTGGCGGCGGTGCTGATCATCAACAACAACAGCGGCGGCGGCAGCAGCGACACCACCGTGCCGACCGCGAACGAGGTCGCGCTGCAGGGTCCGCAGGACCCGGGCCCGGCGCCGTTCACCCCCTCGGTCCAGACGGAGGCGGTGCAGGCCCCCGCCCCGGCGCCGGCCACGGCGACCGCCACGGCGACCACCACCCGAACGGCCGGTGCCACGGCCACCGCGAGCACCGGCCTCCACAACGTCGAGGGGACGTCGGCCGGCGTCTACGGCGGGACGATGAACAAGCCGAGCTGCGACGTGGAGCGGCTGATCTCGATCACCTCGACCGGCGACACCGGCCGGGCCTGGGCCTCGGCCCAGGGCATCGAGCAGTCCGCCATCCCGGGTTACCTGCGGTCGCTGACCTCGGCCTACCTGCGGGTGGACACCCGGGTCACCAACCACAGCTACCAGGGCGGCGCGGCCGTCGGCTACCAGTCCGTGCTCCAGGCCGGCACCGCCGTGCTGGTCGACGCGCAGGGCGTGCCGCGGGTGCGCTGCGGCTGCGGCAACCCGCTGAAGGCGCCGACGCTGGTCTCGGACGCCAAGTACGTCGGCAAGCCGTGGACGGGCTTCCAGCCGAGCACGCTGGTCATCGTGGTCGCCGCGCCCCGGCCGGTGACCGAGATCGTGCTGGTGGACATCGTGACCGGCGGTTGGTTCGCGCGGGTGACGGGGCAGGTCAAGGTCGTCGACAAGGAGGTCCGGGAGCCGCGAGGTCCGCTGGCCCCCGGCGTCCCGGCCGCCACCTCCTGGCCTACCGCCTCGTCGAGCCCGTCGAAGTCGGGCTCCACCTCCGCCTCGACCTCGGCGCCGAGTTCCGGAAGCACCTCGACCTCGGGTTCGCCGTCCGGCTCGACCTCCGGCTCCACCGGACCGTCCAGCAGCTCGGCGACCGCCTCCACCTCGGGCGCGACCTCCTCGGGGGCCACGTCCTCGGGGGCGACGTCGTCGGGAGCCACGTCCTCGGGCGCGACCTCCTCCGGGGCCACCTCCTCCTCCGCCTCGGCCGGCACCTCGACCAGCGCCTCCACCGAGTCGGCGACCTCGAAGCCGACGGTGACGAACACCCCGGCCGCCACCACGACGACCGCGAAGACGGCCGCGTCGACCACCTCGGCCCAGCAGCCGGCGACGGCCACGGCGACCTGCGCCACCGCCGCGCCGTCCACCCTGCCGCCCTGCCCCACCACCACGGAGACCACCGGCTGATCCGACCGGCCGAACCTTCCGGACCCGCCGGGGTGTCACCCCGGTGGCAGCAGCACCTCGGTGTCGTCCGGCCCCAGTACCCGGCCGTCGGCCGCCCGGACCTCCACCCGGGCGACCGGCGCGCCGGCGGCGCGGTCGACGAGGCGGGCGCGCGGCTCGTCGGCCACGAAGCAGTACCGCTCGCCCCACTGGCGCAGGGCGGTGACGACGGGGAACAGCGCCCGCCCCTTCTCGGTGAGTACGTACTCCTGGTACGGGCTGCCGTCGGCAGCGGGAGCAGGTTCGAGGACGCCGTGGGCGACCAGGTTGGCGAGGCGCGCGGAGAGGATGTTCTTCGCCAGCCCCAGATTCTTCTGGAACTGCCCGAAGCGGCGCAGCCCGTCGAAGGCGTCACGGACGATCAGCAGCGTCCAGCCGTCGCCGAGGAGGTCCAGCGGCCGGGCGACCGGGCAGGTCGAATCCTCGTGCGAGGTGCGTTTCGGCACCCGCTTCTCCTCTCGTCCGGCGGTGTCCCGCGGCTCCGGTGACCCGCGGCTCCGGTAACCACCCGCGGCTCGGGTGACCCGCGGCTCCGGTGGCACGGGTTTCACCTTGCAACCATAGCGCCCGCCGAGCCGGCGATCCGTGGTTGCTTATTGAAACCTCGTCGTGCAAGGGTAGCGCGGTAGCACTTTGAAACCACCTTGCCGCGAAGGAGCCCCCGTTCCGTGCCTGTTCCCGCCGTCGCCTGGCTGTTCTCCGTCGCCAGTGGCCTGGCTGTCGCCAACGTCTACTACGCCCAACCGCTGCTCGACCTCGTCGCCCTGGACCTCGGCATCGACCACGCCACGGTCGGCCTGATCGGCACCCTCACCCAGATCGGCTACGCAGTCGGCCTGCTGCTGCTCGTCCCCCTGGGCGACCACCTCGACCGCCGCACCCTGATCACCGCCCAGCTCGGCCTCTCCGTCGTGGCGCTCACGGCCGTGGCGCTCTCCCCCTCGGCCCCGCTGATGCTGCTCGCCATGGCGGCGGTCGGCATGCTGGCCGTGGCCGCCCAGGTGATGGTCGCCCACGCGGCCTCCCTCGCCGATCCCGCCGACCGGGGCCGCGTCGTCGGCATCGTCACCAGCGGCATCGTGGTCGGCATCCTCCTCGCCCGGACCGTCGCCGGCACCGTCGGCGACCTCGCCGGATGGCGCGCCGTCTACCTCGTCTCCGCGATCGCCACCGGCGCCATGGCCGTCGCCCTGGCCGCAGTCGTCCCCACCGAACGCCGCCGCCCGGAGCGGATCCACTACCCGCGCCTGGTCGGCTCGGTGTTCACGCTGTTCGCCGAGGAGCCCGTGCTCCGGGTCCGCGCCGGACTCGCGCTGCTCGTCTTCACCGCCGTCACCGTGCTGCTCACCCCGATGGTGCTGCCGCTGGCCGCCCCGCCGTTCAGCCTCAGCCACACCGAGATCGGGCTCTTCGGCCTGGCCGGGGCCGCCGGCGCGCTCGGCGCCGGGCACGCCGGCCGACAGGCCGACCGGGGGCGGGCGCGGCGCACCCTGGCGATCGGGCTCACCGCCATGCTGGCCGCCTGGCCGCTCGCCGCGCTGCTGCCGCACTCGGTGTGGTGGCTGGTGCTCGCCATGGTGGTGATCGACTACGGCCTGCAGTCCGTGCACGTCGTCAATCAGCACCTGCTCTACCAGGTCCGCCCCGAGGCGCAGAGCCGACTGACCGCCGGGTACATGCTGCTCTACTCGGCAGGCAGCGCGATCGGCGCGATCGGCTCCACCCTGGCGTACGAACACGGCGGCTGGACGGCGGTCTGCGGCCTGGGCGGCACGGTCAGCCTGCTCGCGCTCGCGTACGGGCGGGCCGCCGAACGCCTGCTGGCGGGCCACCACGTCGTGGACAACGACCGGTCCGCGGAACCCACCGCCACGGAGCCCAGCGTCGCGGAGCCCTGCCTCAGCCGGTGACGGCCAGCTCCGCGACCACCGCGCGGTGGTCGGCGCCCCGCACCCGGTGCTCCGTCACCGACACCGCGCGCAGCGCCTCCCCGTGCAGCACGTGGTCGATCTGGATCACCGGCCACAGCGCGGAGAAGTAGGTGTTCGACTCCGGCCAGGTGGGCGCGGCCCCCCGGCCCAGCTCCGCGTGGGTGTCGGCGAGGCCGGTGTCGAGCAGGGCCCGCATCGGCGAGTGGTCGAGCGTCGCGTTGAAGTCCCCCAGCAGGACGGCGTTGCGGGTGGCGCCCGACACCGCCGCCCGCAGTCCGTCGAAGTCCGCCGACCAGCGCCCGGAGTCACCCAGCGGGTAGTAGGTGTGCACGGCCGTCAGCCGGACGGTGCGGCCGCCGACCGTCACCTCGGCCGCGATCTGCTCCCGGGCCGCCTCCGAGGCCGTGCCATCGAGCGGCGTCAGCGGGAGCCGCGAGTAGATCGCGGTGTCCCGGCCGGGCCGCAGCTCCCGGTGCGGCAGCACCTCGGCGATCCCCGCCCGGTCCAGCCGGGCGACCGCGCCCGGCCCCAGCTCCTCCATCGCGAGCACGTCGACGCGCTGTTCGCGCACCAGCCGGACGATCTCGGCGGCATCGGCCTGCCCCACCCAGGCGTTGCTGGTGGCGACCCGCAGCCGGGGCGCGTCGGCCGCCGGAGCGGCACCGCCGTCCGGCACCAACCTCGGGACCAGCCAGAAGAGCTGCAGCCAGAAGAGCTGCACCGCCGCCAGCACCCCGGCGACCGCCGCCGCCCACCACGAGCGGAGCGCCAGCAGCACCCCGAGCGCGAGCACGCCGCCCAGCGCCGCGTACGGCAGCAGCACCACGGCGAGCGCGAGCGGCGTCCCGTCGTCCCACCCGCCGAGGCGGACCGCCACCAGCGCCGCCGACAGCGCCGACACCGCCCAGCCGGACCACTCCAGCACCCGCCGCACCCACACCCACCAGCGTGCCCGCTCCACCGGCTTCCCCACCCCTCGCTCCGGCCCCTCGCCTCTGCCTCAGGACGTCCCCGTCCGCGGCGCGGTTCCGTACCGCTCCGCGCACGGGGCTTCCGGCGGGGAGCCGCCGCGGGGGGAGCCACCGCGGAGGGAGCCGCGCCTTCTCCCGGAGCCCCGGGCACTGAGCTGTTGAGGTGATCGTTTCTGCGTGTCCGGACAGAACGGTCCGGAGGCCGGGCCAGGGTGGGACCTGCCCCGATCCCATTGCCCGTTGTGAGGCCACCCGTGGTTCATCGACCCTCCCCGCACCGCAAACGTCTGTCCGCCCTGTGCATGGCGGTCCCGCTGGCCGCCGGGCTGGCGGCTCCGTTCGCCCTGGACCGGGCCTTCGCGGCGCCGGACCTGCCGCAGCGCCAGGCGGCGGTCCGCGGGGCCGGCACCCAGCGGCCGATCGGCCCCGACCCGGTGCTCGACCTGCTCACCCACGGCAACCTGACGATGGCCTCGAACTCGGTCCTGACCTGCGACGACAGCGACGGATCGGCCTGCAACGACACCGAGGGCACCAACAACGGCCGCACCAAGTACATCAAGACCGACCCGAACGCGCCCGGGAACAACGCGTCCTCGGCCCAGCTGGTGATCCCGGCCGGAGCCGAGGTGCTCTCCGCCCGGCTGTACTGGCAGTTCAACCCGACCAACACCAGCACCGCCGGCGGCACCTCCGGGGACATCAACAAGGGCAATACGGTGTCCTGGAAGGTCCCGGGCGGCGCCTCCTACGAGCAGGTCACCGCCGACACCTACGACTGGTTCGACCAGCAGGTCGGCGGCACCCCGCCCGAGCCGCTGCTGGCCGGGGCCGGCGTGAAGGACGTCACCGCCCAGGTGAAGGCCGCGGGCGCGGGCAGCTACACCGTCGCGGACATCCAGGCGTGCGCCGGGCGCTCCTCCGCGCAGAACTCCGGCGGCAACAACGTGGGCTGCTGGGGCGGCTGGTCACTCGTGGTGGCCTACCAGGACCAGGCCGACCCGCTGCGCTACCTCCAGGTCTGGGACGGCTTCCAGCTGCTGCGCTCCCCCGACAACCTGGCGACGCTCACCCTCGCCGGCATCCGCACCCCGGCCACCGCCCCGCCGGCCACCATGGGCGTCACCGTCGGCGACGGCGACGTGCCGATCTCGGGCGACCAACTGCTGGTCGGCTCCGCGACCGACAACCTGACGCTGCTGCCGATGCCCGGCCCCACCGGTGTCTCCACCGACAACGCCTTCACCAGCCGGATCGACCGGGTCGCCGCCGACGGCACCGGCAGCAACATCACGACCCGCGACCCCGCGCCGGTCAACAACTACGGCTACGACGCCCGCATGATCGACGTCACCGGCAAGATCCCCGCCGGCAGCACCCAGGCCGTGCTCCGGATCAACGGCGCCGGCGACGCCCTGCACCCGCAGGCCGTCTGGCTCGCCGTCGACGCCCTCGAACCGGACCTGCAGATCACCAAGGCCAACACCCCGGCCGGTACCACCGACAACAACCCGCCCGGCAACGTCTCCCCCGGCGACAGCATCACCTACACCTTCACCGTCGCCAACCAGCACGCCGACGGCAGCAGCGGCGACCTCGACACCGCCACCGGCATCACCGTCACCGACCAGCTGCCCGCCGGCACCACCTTCGTCGCGGGCTCCAACCCCTCCTGCACCGCCGCCGGGCAGACCGTCACCTGCCAGGTCGCCGACCTCGCCCCGGGCGCGAGCACCACCGTCGCCTTCCGGGCCACCGTCGACCAGGCCGCCACCGCCGGCACCGTCCTGGACGACAGCGCGACCCTCTCCTTCCGGGGCAACCAGACGCAGCGCGAGCAGACCCGCACCAGCAACACCGTGCGCAACACCGTGGTCGACACGCCGGTCTACTCGATCGAGAAGACCGCCACCCCCACCTCCACCACCCCCGGACGGACCGTCGACTACCGGATCAAGGTCACCAACACCGGCCGCGTCGCCGCACCCGGTGTCACCCTCGACGACAACCTCGCCGAGGTGCTCTCCCGGGCCGACTACAACGGTGACGCCGTCGCCGACCTGGGCTCCGTCACCGTCACCGGCACCACCCTGCACTGGACCGGGGACCTGCCGGTCGGCGGGAGCGCCACCATCACGTACTCGGTGACCGTGCACGGCTCGCTCACCACCGACACCGCGCTCGCCAACACCGTCACCTCCAGCACCTACCGCAACAACTGCCCGCCCGGCGAGGGCGACGCCCGTTGCCACGCCGACGTCACGGTGACCGTCCCCACGCCGTCGCCGTCCCCGACGGCCTCGCCCTCACCGACGGCCTCACCGACGGCGTCCCCTTCTCCGACCGAGTCCCCCACCGCCTCCCCCTCCCCCACGTCCTCCCCCACGGCGACACACAGCCACCGGCCCACCGCCAAGCCGACGCACGCCCCCGGGCCCGGCGGAGAGCTCCCCAGCACCGGCTCCGGCGCCCTCCCCGTTCTCGCCTTCGGCGCCCTCGGCTGCCTGATGATCGGTCTGCTCGTCCTGCGCACCCGGGGCCGCCGACACTAGGCTCCCGCCTCTCGGCGAAGACCGACCGACCGACTGACCGACCCCGACTGACTGACCCCGACTGACCAGAGCTCGTGCCGGGCCCATCCGCCCGGCACGAGCTCTGTCGTGAAACGGGGGACGTTAGGGGTTCAGTCCACGCAGGGGATGCCCCCGGCCCTCACCGCGGGGCCCTGCATGGGGAGGTCCGGAGTCGGATCGGCGGTGGTGGGCGGGGTCGACGGGGCCTCCGGCGGGACGGACGGGCCCGCGGTGCGGGGGGAGTGTGTGGCGCGGGGCGCGGCCGGGGTCGTCCGGGTGGCGACGGGCTCCGCGAACACGGCCTTGGCCTTGACCCCGGCCGTCGACGGCTCGGCCGAGGTGGACGGTGCGGCGGGCGAGGACGGTGCGGCGGGCGAGGTCGGCTCGGGCTGCTCGGCCGGGCCGGCCGCCGGTGGGACCTCGTGGCCGAACAGCTGCTTGACGATGCGCTTGATCTGGCCCGGGTCGACGGTGTTGACCTCCTGGCCGCCGATGTTCTTGAACCCGGTGATCGGCAGCGTGTTGAACTCCACATTGCCGCCGGTCAGGTTGGGCGCCTGCTGGGCGAAGTCCAGGACGTTCCAACGGTCGTCGATGACCACGTCCTTCTTCACCGCGTCGAACAGCCACTGGAGCCGGCCGAGGTCGCCGACCACACCGTCCTGCTTCAACTTGTAGACGACGGAGGAGATGAAGGCCTGCTGCCGATGGGTCCGGTCCAGGTCGCCGTTCTTCAGGTGGTGGCGCTGGCGGACGAACGACAGCGCCTGCCGGGCGTCGAGCGAGCTGACGCCCGCCGGGAGCCTCAGCCCCGTCCCGCCGCCCTCGTGGGTCGCCGTCCGGGAGACGATCGGGTCGTCCACCGGGTTGTTGAGGCAGACCTGGATCGGCTCGACGGCCTTGGCGATGTCGTAGAAGCCGATCAGGTTCACCTCCGCGAAGTGGTCGATCGGGATGTCCAGGAAGGACTGGACGGTCTGGAGGGTCGCGGCCCGCCCGGCCTCCCGGCTCTGCCGCTCCAGCTCCGGCTTGGACAGGCCCTTCCCGCTCAGCTTCTGCTCGGCGGCGCCCTTGGCGATGCCGTACGCCTCCTTGATCTTGTGCATCTTCCCGTCCGCGCCGACGGTCTGCACATAGTCGTCGCGCGGGACGGACAGGGCCGTCACCTTGCCCCCGTTGGCCGGTATGTGCAGGACGATCAGCGCGTTGGTGTTGTACCCGCCGATCTCGCTGGAGCCGGCGTGCAGCTCCTCCTCGACGAACTCCTTGGGCAGGTCGTTGCCGTCCATGTCCTTGCGGCTGTCGAGGCCGATGAGCAGCAGGTTGACGGACTGGTCGAGGTGCGGGGGCGCGTTCTTCCGGGCCTCGGTGAGCGCGGCCGACTTGACCATGCCGCTGTCGAGCTGCCGGTACTCGTACCAGACCAGGCCGCTCGCGCCGAGGACGGCCACCGAGAGGGTGCCGGCGAGCACTCGGCCGACGACGGTCAACGGCCCGGTGCGGGGCTCAGCCATGACGGTGCCTCCGGTGAGCGGTCGGGCCGGCGGTGACGGCGGCCGGGGCGGGGTTCGGGGC
>NZ_JZWY01000529.1:0-2772 GCF_000966955.1 Streptomyces sp. NRRL S-495 | reverse complement strand
CCTGCCCCGCGCCCCCTCCCCCGCGGCGGCCCGCCCCGTGGCGATTCCGCCCGACGGCACCGCAGCCGCCGCCCGACGAGCGCCGAATGGAACAACCCATGACCGACCTCCAGGACCCCGCGGCCGGGCTGTCCGCGACCAAACGCGCCCTGCTCGCCCAGCGCCTGCGCGCGGCCGCCGGCACCACCGCGGCCGCGGACGCCACCGCACCGGCACCCGGCGGCGGCACCCCCGTCGGCGCGGCCCCCGCGGCCACCGTCCCCGTCCGGCCCCCGGGCAGCGCGGTCCCGCTCTCCAGCGGGCAGGAACGCCTCTGGTTCATGGACCAGTTCGCACCCGGCTCCACCGCCTGGGCGCTGGCCCCGGCCCGCCGGCTGCGCGGCCCGCTGGACCGCACCGCGCTCGACGCCGCACTCACCGAGCTGCTCGCCCGGCACGAGGCGCTGCGGATGAGCTTCCCCGCCACCCCCGAGGGCACCGCCGAGGTCCGGATCGCCGAACCCGGGCCCGCCGAGTTCGTGGACGCTAGCGGCGATCGGGACCCGGCCGGACGGGCCGCTCGCGAGGTCGGCGAGCGGGTGGCGCGACCGTTCGACCTGGCCGAGGGCCCGCTGCTGCGCGCCCTGCTGGTGCGCACCGCGCCGGACGAGCACGTGCTCGCCCTGGTCATGCACCACATCGTCAGTGACGGCTGGTCGCTCGACATCCTGCACCGCGAACTCGACGCGCTGTACGCCCGGCACGCGCACGGCACCCCGGACCGGCTGCCCGAACTGCCGGTGCAGTTCGGCGACTACGCGGGCTGGCAGCGGGAGCGGCTGGCCGGCGAGGCGCTGGCGGGCTCCCGGGCGTACTGGCGCGAGGAGCTGCGCGGCGTCCCGGCCCTGGAACTGCCGACCGACCAGCCCCGGCCGCCGGTGCTGACCTTCGAGGGGGCCGCCACCGAGTTCCACTGGAGCAGTGAACTCGGGCGGGGCGTCGCCGAGTTGGCCCGGTCCTCGGGCGCGTCGGGGTACATGGTGCTGATGGCGGCGCTGCAGACCCTGCTCGGCCGGCACGCCGGGCGGCGGGACTTCGCGATAGGTTCGGCGGTGGCCGGCCGCCTGCACCGCGAACTCGAAGGCGTGGTCGGCCTGTTCGTCAATATGCTGCCGATCCGGGCCCGACTGGAGGGCGATCCGAGCTTCGCCGAGCTGCTCGGCCGGGTCCGCGGCACCACCCTCGACGCGTACACCCACCAGGAGGTGCCGTTCGAGCAGATGGTGGCCGATCTGGACATCGAGCGCGATGTCAGCCGCTCCGCCGTGTTCCAGGTCAGCTTCGCCTACCAGAACTACGGCGAGCGCGGTGCCGCGTCCGCCCCCGAGCCCGCGGACTCCCCCGACTCCCCGGCCTCCCCCGGCGCGCCGACCGCCGAGAGCTTCGGGCACGAGGCCGCCACCACCCGCACCGACCTCGCGTTCTACCTGCGGGAGAAGTCCGACGGCGGCCTCTACGGGCTGCTCACCTACCGCACCGACCTGTTCGACGCCGCGACCGTGCGCCGACTGGTCGAGCGCTTCGAGCTCCTCCTCGCGGCGGCGGTCGCCGACCCGGACCGGCCGATCTCCCGGCTGCCCCTGGCCACCCCCGCCGAGCGGCGGGACGTCCTGGAGCGCTGGGCCGCCGGGCCCGCACTGCCCGACCCGGACGGCGCCCCGGCCACGCTGACCGCCCTGCTCGCCGCCACCGCCCGCGCCCACCCCGACCGGCCGGCCCTGGAGGCCGAGGGCCGCACCGTCAGCTACCGCGAGCTCGACGAGCGCGCCACCGGGCTCGCCCGCAGGCTGCGCGCGCTCGGCGTCGGCCCGGACGACCGGGTCGCGGTCTGCCTGGAGCAGTCGCCCGAGCTGGCGGTGGCCCTGCTCGGGGTGCTGAAGGCCGGCGGCGCCTATCTGCCGCTGGACCCGGAGCAGCCGCCCGCCCGGCTCGCCCACCTGGTCGCCGACGCCGAGGTCCGGGTCCTGCTCACCGACTCGGCGCTGCGCGACCGCTTCCCCGGCCACGACGTCGCCGTGCTGCTGCTGGACACCGCGCCGCCGCCGCGGGACACCGAGCCGCTGCCGGAGCTCTCGGGACCGGACCACCTGGCCTACGTCATCTACACCTCCGGCTCCACCGGCACCCCCAAGGGTGTCGCCGTCCAGCACCGCCAGATCCTCAACTACCTGGCCGGGGTGCGGGAACGGCTGCGGATCGAGCCGGGTGCCGGCTACGGGCTACTGCAGTCGCTGGCCTTCGACTTCAGCATGACGATGCTCTACCTCGCGCTGAGCACCGGCGGCCGGGTCCACCTGCTGCCGCGCCGGATCGCCGGGGCCGAACTCGCCGAGCGGATCGAGGCGTTGGACCTCGACCACCTCAAGATGACCCCCTCGCACCTGGCCGCGCTGAGCGCCGACGCCCCGATGGAGCGGCTGCTGCCGCGCCGGTCGCTGGTGCTCGGCGGCGAGGCCTCGGCCTGGCCGTGGGCCGCCGGCCTGGCCGCCCTCGGCCGGTGCGCGGTGTTCAACCACTACGGCCCGACCGAGGCCACCGTCGGCGTCACCGTGCACGAGGTCACCGCCGACGCCGCCGGACCGGGCAGCACCCCGATCGGCACCCCGCTCGCCCGCTGCCACGTCCTCGACGAAGCCGGGCAGCCGGTGCCGCCGGGTGTCACCGGCGAGCTGTACCTCGGCGGCGACCGGCTGGCCCGCGGCTACCTGGGCCGGCCTGAGCTGACCGCCGAGC
>NZ_JZWY01000528.1:0-9968 GCF_000966955.1 Streptomyces sp. NRRL S-495 | reverse complement strand
GATCAAGGTCCGCGGCTACCGGGTGGAGCCCGGCGAGATCGAGGCGGCCCTCACCGCCCTGCCCGGGATCGGCCAGGCCGTCGTCCTGGCCCGGGGCGAGGGCCTGCGGCAGATGCTGGTCGCCTACCTGGAGCACCCCGGCGACGACCCCGCGCCCACCCCGGCCGAACTGCGCGAAACCCTGGGCGAGTTGCTGCCCGACTACATGGTCCCGGCCCGGTTCGTGGTGCTCGACCGGCTGCCCCTGCTCGCCCACGGCAAGGTCGACCGGCGGAACCTGCCCGAACCCGAGGAGCCCGCCGCGAGCGGGGAGTTCGTCCAACCCGAGGGCGAGGCGGAGGAGTTCCTCGCCGCGCTCTGGGCGGAGCTGCTGGGCGTGCCCCGGGTGGGCGCCCTGGACGACTTCTTCGAGCTCGGCGGGCACTCGCTGCTGGCCACCCAGGTGGTCGCCAAGCTGCGCCGCGCCTTCCCCGAACTCCCTACCCCGGTCGGGGTGATGGACCTCTTCAAGTACCCCACGGTGCGCCGGCTGGCCGCCCTGGTCAGCGACCCGCACGCCGACCGGGGCCCGCGCAGCCTGCTGCACCTGCTCACCCCGGCCGGCCGCCGGACCACCGCCAGCCTGGTCTGCACCCCGTACGGCGGCGGCAGCGCGCTCATCTACAAGCCGCTCGCCGACGCCCTGCCCGCCGACTGGGCCCTGCACTCGCTCGCCGTCCCCGGACACGAACTGGGCGAGGAGGCCATGGACATCGACGAGGTCGCGGCCGGCTGCGCCCAGGAGATCCTGGACACCGTCGAGGGCCGGATCGTGCTGTACGGCCACTGCGGCGTCGGCGTCCGACTGGCCGTGGAGATCGCCCGGCGGGTGGAGGCGGCCGGCCGCGAGGTCGAGGCCGTCCACCTCGGCGGCATCTTCCCGTTCGCCCGGCCGCGCGGGCGCGGCGCCGCCGTCGGCGAGTGGTGGGCCCGCACCGCCGACCGGCTGCGCAGCGACCAGGGCATGATCAACGCCCTGGCGGCGGCCGGCCTGGACACCGACGAGGTCGGCACCGAGCAGCTGCGGCTGATGGTCGCCAACCGCCGGACCGGGACCAGGGAGGCCGAGCAGTACTTCACCCGGCTGTTCGAGAGCGAGGACGGCCGGATCGCCGCCCCGGTGTACGCGGTCTGCGGCGACCGGGACCCGGCCACCGAGTTCTACGAGGAGCGGTACCGGGAGTGGCACCGGCTCAGCGACACCACCGGCGTCGTGGTGCTCGACGAGGCGGGCCACTTCTACCTCAAGTACCGGGCCGCCGAACTCGCCGAGATCCTCACCACCGTGCACCGCTCGGTGGTCGACGGCGAGGAGCAGCGGCACCGGCGCACCGAGGGCGCCACCTGGTGGCTGGCCGGGCTCTCCCGTTCCCGGGGTGCGGCGGACGGCGCGAACTCGGCCGCCGAGCAGGCGCCGAGGGCCGCGACCGCCCCGGTGCGGCCCACCATGCGCCGCTTCCTCGGCGTCGCCGCCGGCCAGCAGATCTCGATGATCGGCTCGGCGCTCACCGAGTTCGCCCTGCCGGTCTGGATCTACCTGACCACCGGCTCGCTCGCGCAGTTCGGTCTGCTGGCCGCCTGCGGGCTCGTCCCCGGCATCCTCACCGCCCCGGTGGCCGGGGCGCTGGTGGACCGCGGCGACCGGCGCCGGATCATGCTGTACGGCGATGTCGCGGCGGGCCTCACCCAGGCGGTGATGCTGCTGCTGTACCTGACCGACTCGCTGGCGGTGTGGCACGCGTACGTGCTGATCGCGGTGCTGTCGACGGCGCTGACCTTCCAGCGGCTGGCCTGGAACTCGGCCGTGCCGCAGCTCGTCCCGAAACGATTCCTCGGCCGCGCCAACGGCGTCGTCCAGATGGCCTTCGGTCTCGCCCAGTTCCTGGTGCCGCTGTTCGCGGTCGGCCTGCTGTCGGCGCTCGGTCTCGGCGGCATCCTCGCGATGGACGTGGCCAGCTACGTCGTCGCCACCGGCGTGACGCTGGCCGTGCGCTTCCCCGACGTGATGGCCGCCCGGCGCCGGGAGAGCGTCGCCGCCGAGATCCGGGCCGGCTTCCGGCGGGCGCTCGGCAGCCGCAACTTCCGGGCGATGCTGCTGTTCTTCGCCGTGCTCAACATCTTCCTGTCGCCGCTGTTCCTGCTCACCACCCCGCTGGTGCTGTCCTTCGCCCCGCTGGCCGCCGCCGGCTGGGTCGCGGTCGCGGCCGGGCTGGGCGCCGTCCTCGGCGGTCTGACCCTGCTGGTCTGGGGCGGGCCGCGCCGGCTGCGACTGCGCGGCGTCCTGCTCGCCACCCTCGGCCTGGCGGCCGCCTGCCTGGTGACCGGCCTGCGGCCGAGCGTCCTGCCGGTCGCGCTCGGCGCCTTCGGCATGGCGTACGGGCTGGCCCTGGTCAACGGCGTCTACGCGACGATCGTGCAGACCAAGGTGCCGCTGCGCTTCCACGGCCGGGTGATCGCCGTCAACACCATGGTCGCCTGGTCCACCCTGCCGGTCGGTTTCGCCCTGGTCGCACCGCTCGGACCGCGCCTGGTCCAGCCCTGGGTGGACGCGGACGGCCCGCTGGCGGGCAGCGTCGGCCGGCTGATCGGCACCGGCGACGGCCGCGGCATCGGCCTGCTGTACCTGCTGTTCGGGCTCGCCATGGCCCTGCTGGTACTGGTCTGCCTCGCCGTCCCCGCCCTGCGGCACTTCGACCGCGACGTCCCCGACGCCGAGCCGGACGACCTGGTCGGCCTGGCCACCCTCGCGGCCCGCGCCGGAACCGCGACCCCGTCCACGCCCGCCGCTTCGTCCGAACTCCCCTCCGCACCCGCATCCCGCACCGGAACCGAGGCTGTCGCCCGATGACCACCACCGACCGGACCGCCGGCCCCGCCCGCCCCGTCGAGGCCGTCCACCCGCTCACCGAGGAGCAGCGCCGGCTCTGGTTCCTCCAGCAGCTCCACCCCGCCGACGCGGGCTTCAACATGTACCTGTGCCGCCGGTGGAGCGGCCCGCTCGACGTGACCGCGCTGCGCACCGCGCTCGACCGGCTGACCGCCCGGCACGAGCCGCTGCGCACCCGCTTCGCCCTGGACGGCGAGGCGCCCGTGCAACTGGTCGAGCCCGCCGCGCCCGTCCCGCTCGACCTCGTCGCGCTGGCCCCGGGCGCCGGCGAGGCGGACTTCACCGAGGCCTGCCGCCCCACCGTCAACGCGCCGTTCGACCTCGGCGGGCGCCCGCCGTTGCGCGCCGTCCTGGTCTCGGCCGGGCCGCAGGAGCACGCGCTCGCGCTGGTCGTCCACCACATCGTCTCGGACGGCTGGTCGTTCCGGATCCTCTGGCGCGAACTGCTCGCCCTCTACCGGGAGGCCATCGGCGAGGCACCGGCCGGGCTGGCGCCGCTCGCCCTGCGCTACGGCGACGTCGCCCGCGCCGAGCAGCAGCGCGCCGGGGCGGGCGGCACCGAGGCCGCGTTCCGCTACTGGGCGGAGAAGCTGGCCGGCACCGGCCGGCTGCGGCTGCCGCTGGACCGCCCGCGCCCGGCGGACCCCCGGCACCCGGCCGGCTTCGCCACCACCGCCCTCGGCCCGGAGCTCACCTCGGCCCTGGACGCCCTCGCCCGCCGGGAGCGCTGCACCCCGTTCATGGTGCTGCTCGCCGCCTACCAGTGCGTGCTGGCCCGTTGGACCGGCAGCACCGACTTCGTGGTCGGCACCCCGCTCGCGGGCCGCACCGAGGCCGCCCACGAGGAACTGGTCGGCTACTTCGCCCGCACCGGCGTGCTCCGCGCCGACCTCACCGGCGAACCCGACTTCCGCACCGTCCTGCACCGCGTCCGCACCGCCACCCTGGGCGCGCTGAGCCACCAGGACGTGCCGCTGGAACGGCTCGCCGCCCACCTGGGACTGCCCGCCGAGGCCGGCGCGGCGCCGCTCTACCAGGCGGTGTTCGTGCACCAGAGCCAGTACGACCTGGCCGGCGAGGACGGCGGCACCCCGCTGCCCGCCGGGGTCCGCACCGCTTCCATGGACTCCGGCTTCGAACGCGCCAAGACCGATCTGCTGCTGGACAGTTGGCGCACGCCGGACGGCGGTCTGACGCTCTCCTTCTGCTTCGACCGGGAGGTGCTCCACGCGGAGACGGTGGCCGCGCTGGGCACCCGCTGCCACGCGCTGCTCACCGCCGCCGTCGCGGACGTGACGGTGCCGCTGCACGGGGACTGGCTGATCGGGCCGGACGAGCGGGCCGAACTGCTCGCCCTCGGCGCCGGCCCGGCTCCCCGCTCCACCGCCCGCCCCGTGCTCGCCCGCTTCGCCGAACGGGTCGCCGCCGCCCCGGACGCCCCCGCCCTGGAGTGCGGGGGCCGCAGCCTCTCCTACGCCGAACTCGACCGGCTGTCCGCCGAGTTGGCCGCACGACTGGGCTCCGTGGCGGGGCAGCTGGTCGCCGTCCGGCTGGCCCCCTCCTTCGAGCTGGTGACGGCCCTGCTGGCGATCTGGAAGGCCGGCGCGGGCTATCTGCCGCTCGACCCGGCCCACCCGGAGGAGCGGCGGCGGCTGATGCTGCGCGAGTCGGGGGCCGTCGCGCTGCTCACGGACGAGGAGGGCTCCGGACTGCGCGTCGTCCCGACCGAGGCCGTCCCGGGTACGGCCGAGGACCTCTCCGGCCTCGCCTACGTCCTGTTCACCTCCGGCTCCACCGGCACCCCCAAGGCCGTCGCCGTCGACCACGCCGCCCTCGCGGCCCGGGTGGACTGGATGGCCGGGTCCGAGGGCTACCGGCTCACACCCGCGGACCGGATCGTCCAGTTCGCCTCGATCGGCTTCGACACCCACGCCGAGGAGCTGTGGCCCGCCCTCGCCTCCGGCGCCTGCGTGGTGCTGCTCCCCGGCGGCGGCCGTACCCTGCCCGACCTGCTGCGCGGCCCGCACGGCCCGTCCGTCACCGTCCTCGACCTGCCCACCGCCTACTGGGAGGAGCTGGTCTCGCACGACGACCGCACCCCGTGGCCGGCCGCCCTGCGGCTGGTGGTGCTGGGCGGCTCGGAGGTCCGCGCCGAGGCGGTCGCCCGCTGGCGGGAGCGGCACGGCGACACCGTGCGGCTGGTCAACACCTACGGTCCGACCGAGGCCACCGTGATCGTCACGGCCACCGACCTCGGCGCCCCGGACGCCGCCCGCCGCCCGTCCCTGGGCCGCCCACTGCCCGGCGTGCGGCTGTACGTGCTGGACGAGCGCGGCGCGCTGCTGCCGCGCGGCTCCGAGGGAGAGCTGTACATCGGCGGCACCGGCCTCGCCCGCGGCTACCTGGGCCGCCCCGACCTGACCGCCCCGGCCTTCCTCGACGATCCGTTCCTCCAAGGTCTGTCCACCGGGGCCCGGATGTACCGCACCGGCGACCGCGCGCGCTGGCGCAGCGACGGGACCCTCGACTACCTCGGCCGCGGTGACGAGCAGATCAAGCTGCGCGGCTACCGGATCGAACCGGCCGAGATCGAGGCCGCCCTGACCGCCCACCCGGAGGTGGCCCGGGCCGCCGCCGTGGTGCGCGGCGGCCGCCGCTTGGTCGCGTACGCCGTCCCGGTCCCGGGCGCGGAGCCCGACGCCGCCGCCCTGCGCGAGCACCTGGTCCGGGACCTGCCCGCCTACCTGGTCCCCGACACCGTCGTCCTCCTCGACACCCTCCCGCTGACCCTCAACGGCAAGCTCGACGCCGCCGCCCTCCCCGAACCGGCCGCGGCCACCGGGCGTCCGTACCTGGCGCCGCGGACCGATGCCGAGCAGCTGGTCGCCCAGCTGTGGCAGGAGGTCCTCGGGGTGCCCCGGGTCGGCGCCCTGGACGACTTCTTCGAACTCGGCGGCGACTCCCTGCTGGTCACCCGGGTCGTCGCCCGGATCCGGGCGGGCGTCGGCCTGGACGTCCCGATCCGGGACGCCTTCGAGCTCTCCACCGCGGCGGCGCTGGCGGCCCGGGTCGAGGAGTTGCTCGTCGCCGAGATCGAGGCGCTGAGCGAGGACGAGGCCGCCGACCGCCTCGACGGCTGACCACCGCCGGGGTGCGGGCGCCTACCGGGGCGCCCGCGCCTCGGCGGCCGCCTTCAGGTCGCCCAGCCAGGCGTCGAGTCCCGCCCGCAGGATCCCGGTCGCCAGCGGCACATTGGCGTCGACCTGCGGCCCGGTGTGGGTCTCCTCGGTGCTCACTCGCACCCCGCCCCGCACCTTGGTGAAGGTCCAGACGTGCACACCGTCGATGTGCAGCCCCTCCCCGTCCGCCGGGCCGGTCCAACGGATGCAGGAGCGGTCCTTGACCTGCCGCACGGTCGAGGTGATGTCCAGTCCGGTGGCCGGGATCCCGACCTCGGGCGGGATCGGCGTCGTCCAGTGGAACGCCGACCCGGCGCGGAACCGCCCGTGGTCGAGCCACTCGGCGCTGCTGACCGCCTGCTGCCAGGACGGCCAGCGGTCGACGTCCGTCTGCAGCTTCCAGACCACGTCCAGCGGCGCGTTGATCACCGCCTCGGTCCGGTACCGGATCTGCGCGGCGGGGTCGACCCCGGCTCCACGGCAGGTGAGCCCCTTGGCCGGCTTCGCGGAGTGCGCCCCGGCCGGCGCCGCCGCACCGCCGAGGAGTGCGGCCACCAGCGGGACCGTGATCGCTGCGGCCCGAATTCCAGCCCTACGCGTACCGAACATGGCATTTCCTTCCCTAGCTGTCGTCGCTGTCGTTAGAAGTTCTAACTCCTCATCGCACCAAGAGTCAATAGCTTCCGTGATACCCTCTAACTAACAGATCCGAGAGGCGACCCCCACCATGGCGAAGAGCGACCCCACCACCCCCCGCGAGCGCTACCGCACCCAGGTCCGCGCCGAGGTCATGGAACGTGCGTGGGACCAGATCGCCACCGCCGGCGCCTCCGCGCTCTCGCTCAACGCGATCGCCAAGCAGATGGGCATGAGCGGCCCTGCCCTCTACCGCTACTTCGCCAACCGGGACGAGCTCATCACCGAACTCGTCCGGGAGGCCTACCGCGACCTCGCCGACACCCTCCACGCGGCCGCCGTAACCGGCGCCGACCTGGCCGGACTCGCCCGCACCCTGCGCACCTGGGCCCTGGCCGACCCGCAGCGCTACCTGCTGCTCTACGGCACGCCCGTGCCCGGCTACGAGGCCCCCGAGGACACCACGGCGATCTCCCAGGAGATCGCGGTCACACTCATTGACGCCTGCGCCGCCGCCCTCCCCCCGGCCAGCACTTCGGCACCCCTCGCCACCCACCTCGCCGACCACCGCACCTGGGCCGCCGGCCACCCTGCACCGCCCGAGGCCCTCGCCCTCTTCCTCACCCTCTGGACCCGCCTGCACGGCGTCCTGTCCCTCGAACTGGCCGGCCATTTCACCGGTATGCAGTTCGACGCCACGGTCCTCTTCGAGTCCGAACTCGCGACCCTGCTCGGCTGATTCAGCTCCTCTGCGTACCCGCCATCGGCCGCGCCCGCTCCAGCAGTTCACGCACCCGCGCGTCGCGGCGGTGCGGGCGAACCGCTGCGACCATCGCCCGAAACCGGTCGTCAGCCCGACCGGACTGCACCTGCGGATAGTCGTCCAACGCCAAGTTCCAGTTCTGAAGCGCCTCTTCGACCCGCCCGGCTTCGACCTGCCACTCGGCCAGCATCGCCCGATGACGCACTCGGGCCCGCCGGTACACGGCGGGCCTGACCGCCACGGAGCGCTCATCGGCCGCCCGACGGCTCTCTGTGACGTGGCGCCACGGCGTCGCAGCCGACCCGGTTCGGATGCACGCTTAGGTGCAAACTGAGGACGGCACAGTTGTCGGCGAACCCGTCTCGACTCTCGCCTACACTCCCGTCCTCGTCATTGGAGCCCACCATCACCACCGAAGTCGACCCGATCATCTGGATCCATGACTCAGTCTGCGGCCTCGGGCCCTACCGCGCCGATCTCGTCGAGGCGTACTGGCGCTGGGAGCAGGATCCGGCGCTGCTCGTGGGGTACGGGCGGCAGCAGCCGGAGTCGCTGGAGGCCCGCGTGGAGGGGATGGCGGCGCAACTCCGGGGGGACAACATCCGGTTCACCGTCTACGACCTCGCGGGCGACGCCGCCGTACCGGTCGGCATCGCCACGCTGCTGCCGGACCCCGCTGTCCGCACGGCCGAGTACGTGGTGATGCTGGCGCCCGAGGCGCGGGGGCGGGGGCTGGGGGCGGCGGCGACCCGGCTCGTGCTGGACTACGCGTTCCACATCACCAATCTGCGCATGGTCTGGCTCAAGGTACTGGCGCCCAACCGGCCTGCGGTCCGCGCTTACGAGAGGGCGGGGTTCCGGACCGTCGGCGCCTTGCGGGAAGCGGGGTACTGGCTCGGGGAGGTCTGCGACGAGGTGGTCATGGATGCCCTCGCTGCGGAATTCGCCGGGCCGTCGGTGGTGGCACCCCTGACAAAGTGCTGATGGGTCGTCATCCAACGCTCACTCGAGTGCTGGTGGCCGTGTCGTCGGCCTTGACTGCGGTGGGCCGGGTCCAGCAGGGTGTGGTCCACTCCCTCGCACCGTTGCCCCGATCGGTACTCCCCCACCTGGAGACGGCATGCGTGCGACCGTTCATCACCGACCCGGCCGCGGACGTGGACGCGGCGGGCCTTCCGTCGGGCTCGCGGTCGCCGCGCTCTTGGCGGCGGCTTCCGGTGTCGGGTTCGCCGCCGGGGCGGCGGATCCGCTGCCGAGGGTCGAGCTGGTCCTCAACGGGGCGTTCGACTCGTACCCGTGGATGTGGACCTGCGACGGGGACGTCCGGCGCAGCAGCATCCCGCACGACCACTATGTGTCGGGCCGTCCGACCGCCGACAGCACCGCGTGGTGCTCCCAGCGGGTTCGGGTCCTGCCGAACTCCAGCTATCTGCTGAACGCCACGGTGCGCGGTCCGTTCGCCTTCGTCGGCGTCACGGGGGCGGCCGGTGAGAACGCCTCGACCTGGTCGGGGCAGGGCGATTGGAACGATCTGTCGGTGCGGGTGAGCACCGGGCCGGACACCACCGAGCTGACGGTGTACTTCCACGGCTGGTACGAGCAAGCCTCCTACGACGTGCGGCGGGTCTCCCTCACCGGTCCCGGGTACGAGCCGCGTCCGTGCGGCGAGCCGGGCGGCCCGGCATCGGCGCCCACCGACGGCCCCGGGTCGACCACGCCGTCGCCCACCTGCTGGCGGACGTACATCCCCTGACCGGTCCCGCAGGGTTCAGGAGGCGGGGCGGCGGCGGTGGGCGCGCTGGCGGCAGGTGGTGCCGCAGTAGCGGGCCGGGCGGCCGGTGGGGTGGACGGTGAGGGCGGCTCCGCACTCCTCGCAGACCGGGGCGGGGGCGTGGAGTGACCCCCGGCTGTCACGGAACGAGCGGCCTTCCGTGACAGCCGGGGCGGAGGGGCGGAGGCCGTCCAGGGTCAGCCGGACGAGCCGGAGCCCGGCCGCGCGGTCGTGGCGGGCCGTCAGCATCGAGGCGCACCCCACGACGACGGCCACCACGTCCTCGGGGCCGAGGTCGGGCCGGACGCCGCCGGCCCGCTGCGCGGCGTGCAGCAGCGTCTCCAGGAGGTGGCGGAACCGCGCCACCGCGGCCGTCAGGACCGGGCGCGGCCAGCTCGCGTCGGTCGACAGCACGTCGCAGACGGTCGCGCGGTTGCGCGAGGTGTCGACCACGTCCAGGAGGAACCCGAAGAAAGCCTCGGCGGGCGCGGACCGGGCGGTCCGTCGCTCGCCGGAGGCGATCAGCTCGCCCAACTGCTGGACGACCACCGCCTCGACGAGGGCGTGCTTGGTCGGGAAGTGCCGGTACACCGTGCCGGCGCCGACACCCGCCCGGCGGGCGATGTCACCGAGCGGGACATCGAGCCCCCGCTCCGCGAACGCCTCGCCCGCCGCCGACAGCACCCTGGCCCG
>NZ_JZWY01000527.1:0-2904 GCF_000966955.1 Streptomyces sp. NRRL S-495 | reverse complement strand
CCCCTTGTACCCCCGGAGCCAAACGGGTTGGAGTATCCCAGATCCCCGGGGTGAAGCACAGACCGGGGCGAGGGAGGACGACATGACCACCGAACCGAACGACACCGCCTGGAGCGTCGTCGCCGTGACCGGCGCCACCGGCAAGCAGGGCGGGGCGACGGCCCGGCGGCTGCTCGCCGCCGGACGTCCGGTGCGCGCGCTGGTGCGGGACGCCTCGGCGCCCGCCGCCGTGGCACTCGCGGAGGCCGGGGCCGAGCTGGTGCTCGCGGACCTCGACGACCCGGCGAGCCTCGGCCCGGCCCTGGCCGGTGCCGGTGCGCTGTTCGCCGTGCCGCCGGTGGCCTACGGGCCGGCGCGCATCGACGAGGAGCTGGAATTCGCCCGCGGCCGGGCCCTGGCCGACGCGGCCGAGGCCGCAGGCGTGCGCCAGGTGGTGTTCACCGGCGTCGCCTCGACCACCGGCGCGGCGTTCGCGGCCCCCGGGAAGCGCCGCACCGAGCAGTATCTGCGCGAGCGGATCGAGCGGGTGACGGTGCTGCGGCCGGTGCGGTTCATGACGAACTACCTCGGGGTGGCCGGAGTCGGCTTCGACGGGTTCACGGACGGGGTCCACCGGCACCTCTTCCCGCCGGACGAGCCCCTCCAGATCATCGCCCTCGAGGACATCGCCGAGTTCGCCGCCCTGGCCTTCGAACAGCCGGACCGGTTCGCCGGCCGGACGCTGGAGCTGGCCGGTGACGCCCCGACCCCGGTCGAGGCCGTCGCCGCGATCGCCGCCGCGACCGGGAGGGCGCTGCGCTACGAGCAGATCGGCCACGAGGAGGCCGCCGCGCTGCACCCCGGACTCGCCGAAGTCCGCCGCCAGTGGGCCGAGGGCCACCGCTGGCGGGCCGACCTCGAGGCGCTGCGGGTGGTCCACCCCGGCCTGCGCACCCTCGGCGACTGGCTCGCCGAGGGCGGCGCCGCCGCGCTGCGCGCCCGGTTCGACGCCGCGGACACTGCGGGACCGACGGCCTGAGCACCCGTCAGGGCCCGCTCAGGGAAGCTCGAACAGCACCTCCGGGGCCGGTCCGAGCGGCGGTGCGAGGACGGCTCGGAGCTCCTGGACGGCGCGGCGCCAGGCGGGGCCGTCCTCGGTCTCGTCCCAGAGCTCGGCAAGCTCGGACTCCTCGGCGACCACCCGGTCCAGGGCCGCCACGGCGAGCGGCCGCAGGTCGGCGGGGAGGACCGGGAGAGGCTGGTCGGGACCGTAGGCGGTGGTGACCGGCTCACCGCCGGGGCACTGGGCCGCGACGAGGGCGGCCGAGGCCACGGCCTTGACCGCCTCGTAGTGGTCGAGGTAGTCCTCGGCCCCCGTGTCGGCGGCCAGTGTCAGCGCACGGCGGAGCAGTCCCTCCCGTTCACCCGCGGCCGCCTCGTCGAGGCTGCCGCAGAAGTCCGCCGCGGTGTCGTTGTCGAAATGTCCGATGTCCCAGGTGCCCACAGTGCTCTCCTCAGCTCGTTCGTGGGGATCATCGCACCGACCACCGACATCACGCGGGCTCAGCCCCCGGCGGCCTCCGCGATGCGGGCCTCCAGGGCGGCGGCCAGGGACTCGACGGCGGCCGGGGTGAAGGCGTGCTCGTTGTAGCGGAGCCAGCAGACCAGGGAGCCGTCGGGCTGTTCGGTGGCGGCGAGTTCGGGGACGTGCCGGTCGCCGCCGGGGAGGGGGTAGGGGACGGTGGCGCCGCGCGGGACCTCCCAGGCGGTGCAGGCGAGGCCAGGGAGCTGGGCGGGGGCGTTCCAGCTCTCGTAGCGGAGCCAGGCGGCGAACGGCACCAGCGGGCTGAACTCCGCGAAGGGGTAGAGCTGGTGGTCCAGCGCCGCGGTGGCGCTGGCGCGGACGCGGGCGAGGAGTTCGGCGAAGCCGGGCGCGCCGGAGGCGTCGACCCGCACGTCGACCCGCAGCAGGAGGGACTGGACGAAGCAGCCGACGGCCTGTTCGGCCTCGGGCGTGGTGCGGCCGGGGACGGGGGTCATCAGGACCAGGTCGTCCTGGCCGCTGCGCTCCGCCAGCAGGCCGAGCCAGACCGCGGCGAGGGCCTGGAACGGGGTCGCCCCGGCCTCGGCGGCCCGGGCGCGGAGGGCGGCGGCCCGGTCGGCGGGGACGGTGAGCCGGTGGGCGGCGCTGAGCACGGTCTCGGTGTCGGCGCGGCCCGGGAAGGGGTGCACCGCCTCCGGCGCGCCGGCCAGGGTGCGGGCGAAGTGCGCGCGCGAGACGGGCCAGTTGGCGTTGGAGCGGGAGACCAGCTCGCCGAGCGTCGGCATCGGCCGGGGCGGGGGCGCGGGGCGTCCGCGGCGCAGCGCCGAGTAGATGACGCCGAGGTCGCGCAGCAGCACGCCGACCGACCAGCCGTCGCCGACGATGTGGTGGACGGCGAGCAGCACCACGTGGTCGTCGGCGCCCCGGCTGACCACGGCGAGGCCGGTCATCGGGCCCTCGCCGACGTCGGTGAGCCGGTCCCGGACGGCGATCAGCCGGGCCGACACCTCGTCGTCGCTCTCGCCCGGGGCGTCGACCAGGATGGCCTCCACCTGGGCCTCGGGGTCGACGACGGCGCGCCGGACGCCCGGCAGGGCGCCGGGCACGGGCACGAAGCGGGTCCGCAGTGCGGGGTGGCGGCGCACCGCCTCGTACAGGGCCTCGGTCAGCAGGGCCGGGTCCAGTGCTTCGGTGACGCGGAACATCACGGCGACCGAGCCGACGTTGCGGCCCTCGGCCTCGGCCATCCAGCGCAGGAAGTTCTCCTGCTGCGAGGTGAGCGGGACGTCGTGGGGCTGGGCGCGCAGGTCGCGCAGGAACGGGGAGAACGGGGAGAGCGCGGAGTCGTCCACCGGGGGCGCGGCCTCGGCGGTCCTGGGCGC
>NZ_JZWY01000526.1:0-5350 GCF_000966955.1 Streptomyces sp. NRRL S-495 | reverse complement strand
GTCCTGGGCGCGGTGGCGACCCAGGCGGCCTGGGCGCGCAGCGAGGGGCGTTCGAAGACCAGGGCCGTGCTCGCGGCGACGCCGAACTCGGCGGAGACCGCGGCGGCGAGCTGGACGGCGCGGAAGGAGTCGCCGCCGAGCGCGAAGAACTCGTCCTCGACGGCCGCGACCGGCCGGCCGAGCACCTTGCGCCAGACGGCGGCGAGGGCGAGTTCGGTGCCGGTGGTGGGCGGGGTGCCGGCCGGTGCCTCGGTGGGGGTGTCGAAGCGTGCCCGGAGTTCGTGCTTGACGACCTTGCCGCTGGGGTTGCGGGGCAGCCGGTCGGTGAGCAGGATCCGGACCGGCAGTTCGGCCCGGCCGAGGCGGGCGGCGAGGAAGAGCCGCAGTTCGTCGAGGTCCAGGCCGTTGGCGGCGGGCACGACCGCGGCCACCGGCACGGCGCCCATGACGGGGTGCGGGAGGCCGAGCGCGGCCGCGTCGGCGACCTGCGGGTGGGCGTGCAGGACGTCCTCGATGCGCATCGTGGAGATCTTGAGGGCGCCGGACTTGATGATGTCGCTCTCCCGGTCGACCAGGTGGAGGTAGCCGTCGGCGTCGAGCCGGCCGAGGTCTCCCATCCGCACCCAGCCGTCGCGGAAGACGGCGGCCGTGGCCTGCGCGCCGGCCGTGTAGCCGCGCGGGGGTCCGGGCTGGCGCAGCCAGACCTCGCCGACGGTGCCCGTCTCGACCGGCTGCCCGTCCTGGTCGAGCAGCCGCAGGTCGGCCGGGTTGGCGGGGCGGCCGACCGAACCGGGCCGACGGGCGTCGACGACGGCGGATATCTGGGCGGGCGACGCCTCGGCGGAGGTGTAGGTGTTGACCAGGGTCGCGGTCGGCAGGGCTGCGCGCAGGGCGGCGGCGACGGGGGCGGGCAGGGCGGCGGCGGAGGAGCTGATCAGCAGGACGCTGCTCAGGTCGTGCCGTCCGACCGCACCGGAGTTGAGCAGTTCGACGGCCATCGAGGGCACCAGGAAGACGGTGCCGGCGCGGTGTTCGGCGACGGTCCGCCCGAACTCCTCGGCGTCGAAGCGCGGCAGGCAGATCGTGGCGGGCGCGGCGACCAGCGCGTTGACCAGCACCACCTGGGCCGCGTTGGTGCCGATCGGGAAGGCGTGCACGGCGTGCGCGGAGTGGGCGTAGGGGCGCGGGCGCGGGTCGAGCCGCTGGCCGGCGGTCAGGCTGGCGTGGGCGGCGTGCACGCCCTTGGGCGCGCCGGTGGTGCCGGAGGTGCCGATGACCTGGGCGAGGTCGCCGGGGGCGGGGCGGTACGGCGGTTCCTGCGCGCCGTCACCGTCACCGTCGCGGTCGCTGTCGCCGTTGCCGTTGGCCTCCAGTCCGGCCAGCGGCAGGCAGCGGACGTCGGCCGCGGCGGCCCGCTCGTCCTCGTCGGCGGCGGCGACCGCGAGGACCGCTCCGCTGTCGCCCGCCAGCCGCGCGGTGTCCTCGGCGCTCAGGTCCTCGCGGACGACGACCGCCGCCGCGCCCGCGTAGTGGGTGGCCAGGAAGGCCACCGCATAGGCGTCCCAGGACCGGTTGGGGAAGAGCAGCAGCACCCGCTCGCCCGGCCGGACGCCCGCCCGGGCGAGCCCGTGGGCGGCGCGCACCGCGCGCTCCCGCCACGTCCGGTAGTCGAGTGCCGGGCGGCCGGGGGCGATCAGCGCGGGCCGGTCCGGGTGCCGGGCGGCCCGGTCGTCGAGCAGGTCGGTCAGGGTGAGCGCGTCGGGCGTCCCGGGTGCCGAAGCGGCGTCGGCGGGAGCGGCACTGACGGTGGATCGGGTGCTGATGACGACTCCCGGAAGTGGCCAGGACGGGGCGCGGCCGATCGGCCGGACGGGTGGCTGGTCCAGACCGTAGCGGCTGGGTACCGTCCCCCGCCAGAGTCGTCCGTCCCCGGACCGCCGGGTCCGACCGCCGGGTCCGACCGCCGACCGGTCCAGGGCTTCCGCTGACGGTCTCCGACCGTGACCGCCGACCGCGGTCGCGGAGCGTAACCGCCGGGCGGGCCCCCGAGGGAGGGGTACGGGAGCGGCCCGGGGAGTAGCCCGGCGCGGTCGGGGCAGGCGGGGGCCCGGACGGCCCGCACCGCGGCGGTCGGCGTCTGGACGTGCCGTGCCGCGCGGTTCGGGCGATCATGAGGGAACGTGCCTCGAAAGGTGGAATGCGATGTTCCAGCTCCTGTGGATTCTGCTCATCGGCTTCGTGCTCGGTGTGATCGCCAAGCTGATCCTGCGCGGCCCGCAGGCCATCCCGTGGTGGCTGACCATGCTGCTCGGCGCGGCCGGGGCCTGGCTGGGCAACGCGGTCGCCGGGTGGGTCGGTGTCCGGCACACCTCCGGCATCGACTGGATCCGCCATCTGCTCCAGCTCGCCTTCGCGATCGGCCTGATCGGCATCGTCGCCCCCGCCTGGAGTTCCCGCCGGTCCAGGTGACCGGCGATCCGGACCCGGTCCAGGTGACCGGCGGTCCGGCCCCGGGCCGGGTGACCGGCGGCGACCGTGCCCGGCCCAGCGGGCCAAGGGTGCTCCGGGTCCGGAGGGTGGTCCGGCGCGGCGCTGTTCGAAGCGGCGCGGCTAGACTCGCACGGCCGTCGCAGCCCGACGGCCGTGCCGCCGAACTCGCGAGGGAACAGAACATGGTCGAGGCCGCCCCGAAGGTCGTTGTGGTCGTGCCCACCTACAACGAGCGGGAGAACCTTCCGGTCCTCGCCGGCCTGCTGGCCGGGCTCGACCTGCCGAACCTGCATCTGCTGGTCGTCGACGACAACTCCCCCGACGGCACCGGCGAGGTGGCCGACAAGCTGGCCGCCGAGTCCGAGGGCCGGGTCTCGGTGCTGCACCGCACCGAGAAGGACGGCCTCGGCCGCGCCTACGTGGCCGGCATGACCCGGGCCCTGGAGGACGACGCGGACGTGGTCGTCCAGATGGACGCCGACCTGTCCCACCCGGCCGCCGTCCTGCCGCTGATGGTGGAGACCCTGCTGGCCGACGACACGGCCGTGGTGCTCGGCTCCCGGTACGTGCCCGGCGGGTCGACCGCCGAGGAGTGGCCGTGGCACCGCAAGGCGCTCTCCGCCTGGGCCAACCTCTATGTGAACACCATCCTCGGCCTGGGCGTGCGGGACGCCACCGCCGGTTTCAAGGCCTGGAAGGCGCAGACCCTGCGGGCCATCGACCTGCCGTCGGTGCACAGCAACGGCTACTCGTTCCAGGTCGAGCTGAACCACCGGGTGGTGCGCCAGGGGCTCACCATCAAGGAGGTGCCGATCCGCTTCGAGGAGCGGGTCGAGGGCGCGTCCAAGATGAGCCTCGGGGTGCAGGTGGAGTCGGCGCTCGCGCCGTGGAAGCTGCTGCGCGAGGGGCGCGGCAAGCAGTAGCCCTCGCCCGGTGCGGACCGGTACGGACCGGACAGGACCGGACCGGTGGGGGCCGGGAGACGGGGAAGGAGGTGCGCATGGCCCTGCTACCGGACTCCGTGGTCGGCCTGCTGCGCCGCGCCGCCCGTGAACCCTTCGCCGTCCAAACCGCCCGGGCGACCGTCGCCGCCACCCTCTCCTACGTGGTGGCGACCTGGCTCAGCAGCGAACCGGCCCCCCTGACGGCCCCGCTCACCGCACTGCTGGTGGTCCAGGTCACCGTCTACTCGACGCTCACCACCAGCATCCGCCGGGTGAACTCGGTGGTCGTCGGCGTGCTGATCGCGATCGGCTTCAGCGCGGTGGTCGGGCTCTCCTGGTGGAGCCTCGGACTGATCATCCTGGCCTCGCTGGTGATCGGCCGGTTCGTCCGGGTGGACGAGTTCGTCCAGGAGGTCGCGATCAGCGCGATGCTGATCCTGGGCGTCACCAAACTCGCCTCCCAGGCCTGGGACCGGGTGCTGGAGACGCTGATCGGCGCGAGCGTCGGCCTTCTGTTCAACCTGGTGTTCGCCCCGCCGGTCTGGGTGGACACCGCGGGCGAGTCGATCGAGGACCTGGCCCGCCGGGCCCGGCACCTGCTGCTCGACCTCGCCGAGCAACTGGGCCGGCCCACCGCCGTCGAGGACGCCGTCGAGCGCCTGCACGAGGCCCGCCGGCTCGATCAGGCGATCGCCGACGTCGACGCCGCGCTGCGCCAGGCCGAGGACAGCCTCCGGTTCAACCCCCGGATCAGCGAGGGGCTGCTGTCCCGGCTGGTGCTGCGCACCGGCCTGGACACGCTGGAGATCTGCGTGGTGGTGATCCGGGTCATCTCGCGCTCGCTCACCGACCTCGCCAAACGGCGCGGGCCCGGCGAGCCGTTGGTGGCGCCGGGCCTCGCGGTGGCGATGGAGGAGCTGCTCGCCCATGTCGGCGGCGCGCTGGTGAGTTTCGCCGTGCTGGTCACCACCCAGGTCAGCCGGAACGCCGAGGAGGCCGAGGAGCGGCTCGCCGCCGAGCTGACCGCCGCCTGGGCGAGCCGGGAGAACGTCGCCCGGCTGCTGTTGGAGCAGGTCCGCGCGGACCCGGACTCCTGGCACCTGCTCGGGTCGCTGCTGACCGAGGTCGACCGGATCCTCGACGAACTGGACCTGGAGCACCGCTCCCGGCGGCTGATGGAGGAGCTGGACCGGGCCTCGGTGGCGGGCCGGGAGCGGTTCTCCCGGCTCGGCCGGCTGCGCCGCTGGCTCCGCGGCGAGCGCCCGGTCCTCGCCCGGGTCCGCCGCCGGCGCGGGAAGCCCCCGGCGGGCGCCCGGAGCTGAGCCCGCAGCCCTTGCTCGGACCCCGGCCCCGGTCCCGGCTCCCGCTCCCGGTGTCTCACCCCGCCGCGGCCCCCGCCGCGGCGTCGAGCAGCCGCTGGATGTCGATCCTGCGCATCTCCAGCATCGCCGTGGTGACCCGGGCGGCCTTGGCCCGGTCCGGGTCGGCGACCAGGTCGATCAGTACCTGCGGGGTGACCTGCCAGGACAGGCCCCAGCGGTCCTTGAGCCAGCCGCAAGGTCCCTCCTGGCCGCCGCCCTCCAGCAGGGCCGCCCAGAGCCGGTCCACCTCCGCCTGGTCGTCGCAGTGCACCTGGAGCGAGACCGCCTCGGTGAACGGGAAGAGCGGGCCGCCGTTGAGGGCCACGTAGGGGCGGCCGTCGAGTTCGAAGGCGACCGTCAGCACGGTGCCGGGCGTGCCCGGGCCGGCCTCGGTGTAGTGGGTGACGCCGGTGATCCGGGAGTTGGGGATGACCGAGGTGTAGTGGCGGACGGCTTCCTCGGCCTGGTCGTCGAACCAGAGACAGGGTGTGATCTGCTGCATGGGCCGACGGTAGCGGCGGGCCCCGGCGGGGCGGCCGCGCCACCCCACGCCGC